>NZ_JAIXHZ010000160.1:0-89754 GCF_043392705.1 Dysgonomonas sp. Shenzhen-Wh21 | reverse complement strand
CTTTCGCCTATGCAGATGCAGGTTATAAAACTAACCGAATTGCCTGTACTTGTTGTTTTAGAGCCATAAATACTACTGAATTCTATTAAAACAAAGATAATAATAAAAACAATATTACATTATCGATAGTTTTCTAACTAATAAGAATTCACAATCTCTCCTAATATTTTCCATTCTTCTATTTTTTGATCCAAAGTCATTCTTGCATTCGCCGAACTGGGAGAGGGCAGGGTGGTAAACTTCTTTTTTGCATCGAAACCTACATATTTTTTATAAAATTCTTCCGCTTTTTTACTGGTGAAAAATATGTGTTCGATCTGAGGATATTCTTTAAAAAACTTCTTGAAATTGTTAGGCTTTTCATTTTTGATGCTGCTGTCTAAGCTTCCCTTTCCTTCACACGATTCGAGTACATCCCATATTGCTATATTTTTCTTTATCAGGAAATCGCTTTTTTCTTTGTAGCTATCCGGTAATTCTTCCCCAAAGAGGGTGAAAATTATTCTCCAAAACTGATTGCTTTTGTGCCCGTATCTTTCTTGTTTGCGTAAAGATTCCTCGCTCGGCATTGTTCCAAGAATCAATACCTTACAATCTTTATTTACGATAGGGTCAAATGCAATTTTTCTCATATCTCACTATTTTATGCCATGCATCATTTTTAGCAATCTTCTGGAGAGGAAGAAAAGAATGACTGAAGCTGCTCCTGCCATGAATACGAATAACATGAAGAAGTCGTAAAGATTTGATATCTGATAGCCTATGAATGTTTTTGGATTTTCCAGTTGTTGCTTTTCCAAATTTCGTTGTACTTCAGTCTTCAAATTCTGATTTTCTATTTTAGAAAATGTTATTCGATCGAATGGAATAACCGCTGTCCCGTCTTTTTGAGTTACCAACTCCTTAAAATCTTCAGGTAATAAAGTTAATGAATTTTCTTTTTCTACCGATTGTACCAACGAAAGCTCGATAATTGGCTCAGGATAATAACTGCTTAATGTACCTGCAAACTTATTTGCCGCAGCCGTACTCAAATACCAAACAGCCATAAGCAGCGAAGCAAATCGGAGTGGAGCGAGCTTGTTAACCATGGATAATCCTATTGGCGATAAACACAATTCGCCGAAGGTGTGAATAACATAGAGGCTGATAAGCCACAGCATACTTACTTTTACTCCCGGAGCGAGACCTTTTACTCCAAAAGCGATAATCAAATATCCTAATGCTAATAGAAATAAGCCGATAGCCTGCTTAATAGGCGATGCCGGTTCTTTTCCTCGTTTGCCCAGCTTTGTCCATAAAAACACAAACACAGGGGCAAAAACAATGATGGAAAGAGCATTTATTGCCTGAAAGTAGGATGTAGGAACAGTCCAGTTGAATAGTTGAATATGTCTTTCGGTCTGTTCTTCGGCAAAATAGGTAAGAGATGCTCCGGCCTGCTCGAAGGCAGCCCAAAAGAAAATAACGAAAAATGCGATGATATATATTACCCAGATACGTGACTGTTCTATTTTTGTAAGTGAAGAGTCTGAAATAATATATCCGGGTGCGGCTACAGCTATAGAGAAAATGATAGCTCCGATAATATCTGTTTCGAGAACAGAATAAAGCAGGAAGAATAATAAAATCCACACCATCCCCCAGATTATTATCTGTCTCGCATTTCCTTTTTTGTTCTTTGTTTCAGAGATGATATTATCTGTGGATTCTTTTACTTTTGTCTTCAGTAGGTCTTTGTTGTTCGGGATCACCCCGATGGCCTCTCCTGATGGAGTCACCAGATATTTATTTTTGAAAAAGATGAAAACTACGATACCTAAAAGCATGCCTATACATCCTGCAAGAAAACCCCATTTGAAGTCGGACGGATGTCCCGTATCACCGAAGAAACCACAAATTAATGGTGCAAAGAACGATCCTACATTTACTCCCATATAGAATATCGTATATGCAGAATCTTTGCGACTATCTCCCGGTTCGTATAGCTGCCCAACCATTGAAGACATATTTGGTTTAAAAAAGCCGTTGCCTAAGATGAGGAATCCCAATCCCGAGAACATTAACATGGTGGCTACGTCTATACTTTCGAGGAAGCTGCCCGATAGAAACAATAGAAATTGTCCGATAGCCATAAGCGAAGCCCCTACGATTATAGAGCGTCTGTTGCCCCAATAACGGTCGGCGATATAGCCTCCGATGAGGGGTGTTAGATAAACAAGCCCTGTATAACTTCCGTATATCTGCCCGCTATATGCTTTGTCAAACAATAACGCTTTGAGCATATATAGAGAAAACAAAGCTCGCATGCCATAATAGCTGAAGCGTTCCCACATTTCGGTCGCAAATATGAGATAGATACCTTTAGGATGCCCTTTGGGTGAAGCTTTTAATTCTGTCTCAGAATTCATGGATAGTCTAAAATTATAAATGATTATTATTAAAATGAATAGACCCGGATTTTTGTTTATCCGGGTCTAATTCTTTATTTCTTTATGTTTGGTAATTCAAGCCCGTAGCCCTTTGCCTTATCCTCTCGTTTGAGTAATATGGCGACTATAAGTGCCAATACCCCAAAGGAGGTGAATATTATCATGGGTAGGGTATAGTCGTATGTGAAACTTCCATCAGGTCGCTGTCCTGTAACACAATACTTTTCTAATACTTTTCCGATCAGGTAAGGAACGCCCATTAATCCCCAATTTTGTACCCAGAAAATCAAGGCATAAGCTGTACCCAATTTATTTTCAGGAATGATTTTAGGGACAGAAGGCCACATAGCTGAAGGCACAAGTGAAAATGCAATACCCAACAATACCATCAAGGCTGTTGCAAACCACCATACATTAAGGAATGGAATAGCAAATAAGAAATGGACAACGATAAGCAAAATAGCACCTATCATCATTATAGATGCGCCTTTTCCTTTTTTGTCATATACACCTCCAAAGAACGGAGTTAAGAATATTGCTCCAAGTGGAAGTATTGCCGGAATGTTTCCTGCAAATTCAGGCTCCACATTGTATTTGTTTATCATGAGGTCAACAGCATATTTCAGAAATGGAAATACTGCCGAGTAGAAGAGTACACATAACAATGCGATTAACCAGAAGCCTCTGTTTTTTACGATATACAGAATATCTGATGCTTTGAAAGGATCTTCCTGACTTTCGCTTGTCTGAGCAATTGAAGCATCCAGCTTTCTGTCCATTACGCTGAATACGAGAAATGCGATTAATCCGATACAAAGTAAAACAAGTCCGAATAAGATAGGTGCAGAAATACTATTGAAATATTTAGCGATAGGTATAGCGCCTGATAGAGCCAACGTTGTTCCTATACGTGCAACTGATACTTGGAGACCCATTGCCAGAGCCATCTCATAGCCTTTAAACCATCTTACAATTATTTTAGTGACAGTAATACCGGCGATTTCGACTCCCATGCCAAATATTGCAAAACCAATACTTGCTACCATAACCTGAGTACTGACTCCGAAGATAGAACCCTCGAAAACTTGTCCATAAGCTACTGCGTAGTATTTCAGAGCACAGCCTACAACCATTAGGATACATGCTCCCAGCCCTGTAAAACGCACACCCATTTTATCGAGAATAATACCTCCGAAAATGAGCATAAGCAAAAATACATTGAACCATCCGTATGCACTGGTGAAAAATCCGTAGTCAGAACTATCCCATCCCAGCTGACTTTCAAGCATTGGTTTCAATGGAGCCATAACGTCAGTAATGAAATAGCCACAAAACATAGTGAGTGCAACAACTCCCAATACGGTCCATCGGGCTGCTTTGGAGTCACTCAATTTTTGCCTTAGTATTTCGGTCATAATTAATTGATTTTTGAGTAATAAATATTCGGTTTTTGATTTTTTTTGTGCAAAAGTATCGAAAAGAATTATAATAAAGTGGCAATCTGCTAAAAAACATAGGTTAAAACTAGTTAGCAGGGCAGTCTTTTAGTACTTACACAAGGTGCGATATCTATGTTTATAAAGGAAGGAGGGTGCAACTTATCTTTCGTAATGGGCTACTTATTATTCAAAAAATGTATCTTTGTTTCTAAAAATAAAACGAAGGGTATGACCTTAAAGGATAAACATATTGTATTGGGTATAACCGGTAGCATTGCAGCATATAAGGCTGCTTCGCTTGCTCGTTTGCTTATAAAAGCAGGAGCCGAAGTGCAAATAGTTATAACACCTGCAGGAAAAGAATTTATCACGCCTGTTACATTATCAGCACTGACAGGTAAACCTGTTGTTAGCGAGTTTTTCACGGCAAATGACGGTACATGGCATAGTCATGTCGACTTGGGACAATGGGCCGATTTGATGCTTATCGCACCCGCTACTGCTTCCACACTTGGCAAGATGGCAAATGGCGTTGCCGATAATATGCTTATCACTACCTATATGTCGATGAAAGCACCCGTAATGGTAGCCCCAGCTATGGACTTGGATATGTTTGCTCATCCTGCTACTACTCGCAATTTGGAGATTCTTCGCTCTTATGGCAATATTATTATTGAGCCTGCTGCCGGAGAACTAGCAAGCCATTTGATAGGCAAGGGACGGATGGAAGAACCTGAGAAAATATTATCTGCTGTTGAGGATTTTTTCAATCAGCAAGAAACTCTTTCAAAAAAAAAAATACTGATAACGGCCGGACCGACTTATGAAAAAATAGACCCTGTACGTTTTATCGGGAACTATTCATCGGGTAAAATGGGTTTTGCCTTGGCTGAAGAATGTGCACGTCGTGGTGCAGAAGTCGTTTTGGTTGCAGGCCCTGTTTCACTGAAGGTAAATCACCCCAATATAAAAAGAATTGACGTGGAGTCGGCAGAGGAAATGTATAATGCCTCGGTAAAAGAATTTCCGGGAATGGACGCCGCTATTCTTTGTGCTGCCGTTGCCGATTTTCGTCCATCGGAACAGTATTCTCAAAAAGTAAAGAGAGGAGAAGATTTATTGACGATCTCTCTTGTTCCTAACAAAGATATTGCCGCATCGCTTGGCAAGATGAAGAAGGCAAACCAATTGTTGATAGGCTTTGCCTTAGAGACAAACGACGAAGAGACAAATGCTCTGAAAAAAATGGCAAAGAAAAATCTCGATTATATTGTCCTTAATTCGCTTAATGACGCAGGAGCCGGATTTAAGTATGATACGAATAAAGTTGCTATTTTGAAGAAAAATGGAGAGCGAAAAGATTTCGGGCTAAAATCTAAATACGAGGTTGCTTCTGATATTATTGATCATACTATGCAATAAACTATAGTTCTTTACTTCTATTTTTTTGATATATAATTATCTAATATAATAAGGCTTTGCAGAGTATGTAAAGCCTTTGTTTTTAATTTTTTAAGTAGAAAGTGACAATGTAAAAACGTATTTAAAAGTGTCACTTTTGTCACTTTTTAGGAACAATCTATATTTATATGTGTTTCATAATTAATATCTTGCAGACAAGAAATGTTGATATAAAATGAATACATTTATCCGTATATTGTCACCTTCTTATTTGCAACTTGTGTGAGATGGCTAAAAGTAGAACCAAAATATTAAAAATTTCACTCTTTGCACTTGCTTTGCTTGCTGTGATTGGCCTTTCTGTGAACTGGTATATGACTTATCGCCTTAAAGACAAGTTGAATAAAACATTGGCGGAAGCAGTATCGAATGCAACGAATGGTTTTTATCGATTTTCTTTCGAGAAGCTCTCTGTAGGGTTTCTTTCGGGAGAGCTTTCTATATACGGTCTACAACTTGTTCCCGACTCTCTTGTATTTGATCAATGGCAACAGGGAGATAGCCTTCCCAAAGTATATTATAAAATTAATATTGAAGAAATTCACTTCAAAGGCGTTAACCTGACTTGGCGCCGAGATTATAAAAAGTTGAAGTTTAATCTCTTTGAGGTTAATTCGCCGGATATAAAAGTTTTTGAACCTACATATTCAACAGATACTCTCGATGAGCAGCATAAAAAAAGAAAGTCGCAAACACTATATCAAATTGTATCTCCTTATATAAACCGGCTTGCAGTAAGTAGGATCAACCTCACAAATATGAATGTTTCTTATACTGTGGTCGATTCTGTATCACCTGTCGTGTACGGATTGAAGGAAGCTAACTTTTTTGCGTTTAATTTCTTGTTGGATGAAAATTCTTCAGAATCGGGAAAGCTTCTGTTGTGTGATAATTTTGAGTTCTCGGCAAGTACTCCGCAATCTCTTTTGTATAGCGACGAAATTATTCTGAATACGAAGAATATTCAACTGAGTACGATTGATTCCATTATTCAAATTGACGGCGTGGATATTCACCCTAAAGATGAATTTTGGGGACGTCGTCTTGAGAAAACGGGAGATTATCTAAAAGCTACAGTGGATGAGGTGAAGGTGAAGGGGGTTGGATTCGAAAGGAGAAAAGGATTAAATCACCTTCATGCTCGTACCTTCGATATCAGGTCTACAGATATACAGTATCATAGCGTACAGAGAGCATCGGACGACTCTATCCCTGTGGAAAATAAGAGTCTGCAAGACGAGCCTTGGTCTTTATATACAATACTGTCTCCTATTCTTTATCGTACATCTATAGACAAGATAAGTGTAGAAGAAACCAAATTTAATTATGTACATACTCAAAATAACATTACCGATGTTTATACTTTGGGTAATTTTGATTTTCATGCCAATGATTTTCTTGTAGATTCTCTTCCCGAAAAGTTGAGGAAATTCTGGTATGTGGATAATTTCACAATGATAGCGGATAATATTAAAGGAACACAAAGAAGCAATAATTCTGAGTTAAATGTAAAACGCTTGTATTTAGATACAAATACTGAAAAATTTGAAATATCAGATATAAAAATCAAACCTTTATCTACCAATACGAAGAAGGATTATTTGTTTGGAGAGGTGAAGTCTATAAGTGTTGATGGACTCGAATATACCGCAGGTGTTTCTGCTGAGCTTCTTAATATTGAATCGCCTAATATTGAATATTTTAAATTAACGGAAAAAAATAACGTAAAATCGAAAGACAAAAAGAAGGTTTCACCCGAGAATGTCCTTGATTTTTTTACTCCGTATTCCGATTTCTTATCTGTAAAAAGAATAAATCTGAACAATGCAAATCTGATATATCATAATAAGGAAGATGATGAAACCTTTCGTCTGAAAGATTTGAATTTCCATGCATCCAAATTTCTGATCAGTAAAGAGACTCGGGTGACTTCACCCTATTTATTTACAAGTGATGATATAAGTCTTTCCTTTAGGGATTTTGATAATCTCCTATTCGGGAAAAAATATCAATTGCAGATAGCTGCTGCTGATGTATCTACCAGCACGGGGGAAATGGTGTTGAAGGATATAAAGCTAATTCCGCAAGCCAAATCTTGGAAAGAGGCTTCCGTAGTTTATGATATTGCCTTGCCTCTGATACGGATTACAGGATTTGATAATATTGACTACTTCAAAGATAAAACAATCGCGGTTAAAGACTTCTTTATACAAGCTCCTCAGATAAAAGTCATGAAAACAAAAATAGATGGAGGTGATAATAAGAAGAAAGCCCTGTCTCCGGAAAAGTCTTCTTTTTTAACGAAGCTTTCTGTCGATAATTTGTCTATAACTGACCCCAATTTTATTTATATCGGTAAAGATGAAGATAGTTTGAGAGCTGAATTGACTGCGTTTAGATTGGATTCTTTGAAATGGAATATTCATCACAATTTGAATATCGCAGAGTTAATGTTGCAGTCTCCACAGGTATATTATGCGAATAATAGCAAAGAAGAAAAATTAGACAAAGGGGCAAGTCGTAAACTAAATCCTGAATTCCTCGGGAGAAACGTAAATATAGGCAAACTTGTAGTTTCCAATGCAGGGGTTAATCTGAATCATCCTTCCGATACGCTTGATTTCAAGATTGCACAGTTTGATTTTTCAGGTCTTAGCTGGATCAAGAAGGAAGCTGGATCTTCGTTAGGTTTGGCTGCTATCAATTTTTATAAACCGACCTTGGATATACGCAAGCACTCTATAGAAAAGCAAGATATAGATTCGCAAACTGTTTCTTCACGAAAGGATATTTATTCTTTTATTGCGCCCTATTTTCATAATCTGTCAGTGGGAGAGTTCAA
Source organism: Dysgonomonas sp. Shenzhen-Wh21 (assembly GCF_043392705.1). Lineage (NCBI taxonomy): Bacteria > Pseudomonadati > Bacteroidota > Bacteroidia > Bacteroidales > Dysgonomonadaceae > Dysgonomonas > Dysgonomonas sp. Shenzhen-Wh21. The sequence continues at coordinate 81,580 of NZ_JAIXHZ010000160.1, read as the reverse complement.
TCTTTCGGATGCAAATATCAGTTACTCTAATTCTAAAATAGACAACATAGAGGAAAGGCAAAAGCTAAACGAGACAAGCCTCTTTCTTCGTGATCTGACTTTAGATACACAAAAGAGGAAATTTGACCTCGCTGATATTCGTTTTAATACCAAAGACCTTTCTTTTCCAATCATGGATGGATTCTATACTCTTAGTTTTGGGAATATCAATATAGATAGGAGAGGGCAGATAGCAGAAGTGTCGGATGTGAAGATGAAATCTACTTATCCCAAATTTGAATTTGCATACAAACATCCGAAGCATAAAGACTGGTTCGATTTTACAATGGGTAAGTTTCAGCTTTCAGGACTCGATTATTCGGCACTGACTGCCGATAATAAGATAAAGGCTAAGCATCTAAAGATAGATGATGTTGTTTTGTTGAACCTTAAGAATCAGCAAATAAAGATAGGGCATAATATTATGCCGTTGATCTATGAAAAAATACAGAAACTTCCTGTTCTGCTAAATATCGATTCAGCGAATGTTAATAATTTCTCCGTGCTGTATGAAGAACTGCCCAAAAATGGAAATATATCTGGTAAGATTCACTTTGACAATATGAATGGTAAAATAAGCGGCTTGACAAATATAGCTTCTTACCCCCAGCAATTTATCCGTTTAGATGTAGATGGTAAATTTATGGGAGGTCCTTTTACTGCTCGCTGGGATATTCCCGTAAGTGCTGATTATGATTGTTTTGTATTAGAGGCAAATATGAAGCAGTTTGATATGACGAGATTGAATGGAGTATTTCTCCCTTTAGCAAAAGTTGAGTTGCAGAGTGGTATATTGCAGGATTTCTATTTTAGGACAGAAGCTTCCAGTATAGATGCCAGGGCCAATATGTTGTTTAGGTATAACGACCTTAAATTAACTATCTTCAAAGATATAGAAATTGAAGAACAAAATAAGTTTTTGTCACGGATTGCCAATATTCTTGTACGGTCTAATAATCCCAATAGCAAGCGGTCAAAACCTCGTGTGGCTGATGTAACGCTCGATCGTGACCCTTATCACTCCACATTCAATTACTTTTGGCAGATATTGCAGCCTGCTCTTGCCGAGTCGGTAGGTGTTTCGCAGCAAAAACAAAACATGGCGAAAAAAGTAACTCAGTTTTTCTCAAAGGTTAAGAACTTCTTTACCGGAAAAAAAGAGAGTAAAGAGAAAGAAGATAAAAAGTAATTATTTACTATACAACCGTCCCTGCCACGAGTTTCTTTCCTCAAACTTTTTCAATACTTTGGCGGTGAATTCGAAGTTTTTCAACCCCCAATCAGGTGCTATCAGTAGTTGTTTCGGCGATTGAGAAATAAAACGCTCTATGATAAAGTCGGGATTAAGTTTTTCGGCAAAGTCGATACATAGGTCGATGTAATCGTCTACCTCGAACAGATTGAACCATTCGGGATGTTCCCGATATTGCCTTGCCATTACTGTTCCTTTTATCAGTTGTAGCTGGTGAAGCTTTATAGTTGTCAGTGGAAGCTTGGCTACTACGTCGGCATGTGCCAGTACCTGCTCACGGCTTTCATGAGGCAGCCCGAGAATAAGATGTGCTCCTGTGTATATTCCTTTAGCTGCTGTTTTGAGTATGGCCTCTTCACTTTCCTGATGTGTATGGCCACGATTGATAAATTCGAGAGTGGAATCAAGCGTTGATTCCAAGCCGTATTCTATGATGAGGAAAGTTCTTTTATTTAGCTCAGCGAAATAATCGAGTAACTCGTCCGGCATGCAATCGGGGCGTGTGCCGATAATCAATCCCACAACATTGGGATATGATAATGCCTCTTCATACAGTTCAATCAGTTTCTCGATACTATCATAAGTATTCGTGTATGACTGAAAGTATGCGAGGTATTTCATTTCAGGATACTTGTAAGAGAAGAAAGCAATACCATCTCTGAGTTGGTCGCTAACACTGCGTTGCTTTCCTCCATACCCCGGGCTAAAGCTTTGGTTGTTGCAATATGTACATCCTCCTACGGCTTTAGACCCATCCCTGTTTGGACAAGTAAATCCCGCATTTATCGATATTTTTTGAACCTTATATGGGAAGTGTTTTGTAAGAAGCTCTCCAAATTCTTTATAGAATTTATTTTCCATTCGTCTTTTTTATTTTGGATGCAAAGGTAATGATATGCGAAATGAAATTATTATAAAGGTCATATTTTAACCACCTGGCGTATATCATTACCCTATTCCCTTAATCGCATTTAGTACATTGCGTGATAAGCTGTCTTAGAAATTTACATGATCCGGATCTGGTCCGATACGCAAATTTTTATTTAGCGAATTTATGCTTTTGATTTCATCATCGTTCAGACTAAAGTCAAATATATTCAGATTCTCGACCATGCGTTTCTCGTTTGCTGATTTAGGTATGGTTACTACTCCACGTTGGTAATCCCAACGAAGTATTATCTGAGCCGGAGATTTTGAGTATTTGTCTGCGAGATCAGTCAATATCTTTTCGTTGAACAATCCCGTCTGATTCGCTGCGAAAGGACTCCATGCTTCTACACAGATACCTGCTTTCTTGCAATAGCTCAAATCATTTTCTTGTACAAGATATGGGTGCAATTCTATCTGATTTACGGCAGGAGTTATGGTCGATTCTTTTGCCAATGCCTCCAAGTGGTATTGCTTGAAATTGCTGACGCCAATTGCTTTCACTTTACCAGTTTCATATATTTCCTCAAACTTTTTCCATGTTTCTATAAACTTCCCTTCTACAGGCCAGTGAACCAGATATAGATCGATGTAATCGAGATCAAGCTTTCTTAAGCTGGTCTCAAAGGCTTCTTTTACCTTGCCGCTTCGCTGGTCAGAGTTCCACATCTTTGTGGTTACGAATATTTCTTCCCGAGGAATCCCCGAGTTTTTAATTGCTTTACCTACAGCTTCTTCGTTGTGATAATACATGGCTGTGTCAATATGCCTGTATCCAACTGACAATGCGCTTCCGATCACCTTTTCAGCTTCCTTGTTGTCTTCCAAGCGGAATACGCCTAGTCCAACCCATGGTATATCTATACCATTATTCAATTTTACTTTTTCCATTTTCTGTGTAATTTATATTTGATGTTTATACATTATTCGGAGAGTAACTAATTTAACAAATAAAGCAAGGGAATTGTTCCTTTTTAAAATTATGACTATTTGTTTCAAAAAAGAAATTAAAGCGAATAAATTTTGCTTATTAGCCACTTCCTTGCATCTTTTTCATTTGTTTATCAGATATTTATTTATAAATTGCGAAATCTAATTTTTAGCATTACTATAAACTAATATCATGTCAGAAAACTCTTCTAAGATTAAATTCTACAGTGGAGAAAGTATTCCGCTGGAATTGCACAAGGTGCGTGTTGTACAAAAATTACATTTAGTCCCAATTGAACGTCGTTTGGAAGCCCTTTACGAAGCCGGATTCAATACATTCAGGCTCGACACAAAAGATGTTTTCCTGGATATGCTTACCGACAGCGGTACCAATGCATTGAGTGATCGCCAGATGGGTGCTATGATGATAGCCGATGATGCTTACGCCGGATCGCAAAGTTTTGTCCGCTATCAGAAAGCTGTGGAGGAAGTACTCGGTAAAAAACACCTTCTTCCCGTACATCAGGGACGTGCGGCGGAGAATATCATATCCAACGCCTATATTCGCAAGGGAAGCATTGTGCCGATGAACTATCACTTCACTACAGCAATGGCACATATTACCCAATATGGCGGTAAAATCGAAGAATTGCTCTATGATGAAGCCTATGTGATAAATAGCAAGCATCCCTTTAAGGGGAATATGAACCTTGAAAAGTTGGAGAAATGTATCAACAAACATGGTGCTGCCAATATTCCTTATATCCGCATGGAAGCATCTACCAATCTTATTGGCGGACAGCCTTTCTCGATGGAAAACTTTCGGGGGGTGCGTGCTATCGCCGATAAATACAAAATACGCCTTGTCCTCGATGCTAGTTTGCTAGGAGAAAATGCATGGCTCATCAAGCAACGTGAGGAGGAGTTTAAGAACAGCTCGATGGCTGAGATTATCCTTGCGATGACCGATCTTGCTGACTTGGTTTACTTCTCGGCACGAAAGCTGAGCTCGTCTCGTGGGGGTGGTATCTGTACGAATGATTACGCCATCATGAAGGAATTGGAACCGCTAGTTCCCCTGTTCGAAGGATTTCTTACCTATGGCGGTATGTCGGTTCGTGAAATAGAAGCTATTGCCATCGGACTGTATGAAACATTGGATGAAGGTATGATATGCCAAAGCCCGCAGTTTATTGAATATTTGGTTAATGCTTTCGAAAAGAAAGGCATTCCTGTAGTGACACCTCCCGGTGTATTAGGTGCACACGTCAATGCGATGGAAATTTGTTCTCATATCCCTCAGAAAGAATATCCGGCGGGTGCCTTAGCCGCTGCGTTTTTCCTTATCTCGGGTGTACGTGGTATGGAGAGAGGGTCGGTATCTAACCAGCGTGATGAATATGGCAACGAGACTTATGCAGATATGGAATTACTTCGCTTGGCTGTTCCTCGTCGTGTGTTTACTCTTTCACAAATCAAATATGTGGAAGATCGGATGACATGGCTATATGAAAATCGCAACCTGATAGGAGGGCTGAAATTCGTATACGAACCGCCTGTTCTTCGCTTTTTTATGGGAGGGCTCGAACCGATAAATGATTGGCCGCAGCGATTGATGGCGAAATTCAGAGAAGATTTTGGCGATAGCTTATAAAAAGCACAAAATAATATTATCACGGCATGGGCTTTATGGCTTATGCCGTTTTTGTTTTCTATCTCTTTTTCGAGAAGAGGAATTGTTAAAAAGTGACAACCACCGGTCACAGGAGCGAAGCGTATGTAAAGGTGACACTTTTTACCCTGTTTTTTTATTGTCACTTTTCTTTATTGTGTAACTACCTAAAATATCCGATTATATCAAAGAGCTCTTTATAATGAGATAATTTTAATAAAATGAAATACAGGCTTTCTATGAGAAAACTTTTTAGGAATATGCAGAGGCTATTAAGTCATATATTGAGAAATAAATCTCTTTTGCTAACTAATTAATTTACAATTATTTTTCTTAGTTTTGTATTCAAAGCAAACTATCAAAAAAAATAATAGCATGAAAAACATCTTTACGTATGGCATTCTATGTGCCCTTATTTTCTCTGGTTTCTGTTCGTGTGGTAATAAGTCAAAGACATCAGGCGAACCCTCACGCCCGGTTATCATCGCTTATGTAGGAGGATATAATGGTTTAGTGGATGTAGACAAAATCTCGCCTAACAAAATTACGCATATCAACTATGCCTTTGTCGATGTAAAGGATGGAAAAGCATTTCTTACCAATGAGGCGACCGATACAACCAATTTTAGGAAGCTAAACGAATTGAGGCAGCAAAACCCTGATCTCAAAATCCTGATATCTATCGGAGGCTGGTCTTGGAGCCGTAATTTTTCGGACGCCGTACTGACTACTGAAGGACAGAAAACATTTGCTAAATCTGCGGTGGAAATTATGAAAAACAATAATCTTGACGGGGTAGACATCGATTGGGAATATCCTGCTCTTCCGGGTGATGTGGGGAATGTATACCGTCCCGAAGACAAGCATAATTATACGTTGATGTTTGCTGCTATCAGAGATGAACTTGATGCGTTGGAAAAAGAGACTGATAAGCAATATCTATTAACAACGGCTGTTGGTGGTTTTCAGCAGTTTGTAGATAGCACCGAAATGAATAAAGCACAAGAATATCTCGATTATGTAAATATCATGACCTACGATTCGCAAAGTAATGAACAAGCAATACACCATACTAATCTCTATCCTTCCGACAAATATCCTCAAAAGCAAGGGGCTGATGTTGCCGTAAAGGCTTATTTAGCCGCCGGTGTTCCCGCCGAAAAGCTAGTGATGGGTATTGCTTTTTACGGACGAGCTTTTAATCTGAAGAAAGGAGCGTCTAAAGGTATTGGCGATCCTGTTGCAGAACAAATAAGGGGTAGGGGATATACTTACATCAAGGATAGCCTTGTAAATCAGAACGAATACTATCGATATTGGGATGAGAGTGCACGTGCGCCGTACTTGTTCAATTTCTACAAAGGAGTATTTGTTACTTACGACGATGAGGAGTCAGTAAAAGAAAAATGCAAGTATGTATTGGATAATAAAATGGGAGGAGTCATGTTTTGGGAATATAGCTCCGATCCTAAAGAATATTTGTTGAACGAAATAAACAAGGTACTTAAATAATAAAGTTTAACAGTATCAAATTTTCATATTGAACTTCTGTTTGTACTTTTGAGAATAAAGTGCAACGAATGATATAGCAAGCCACTTTATCTTCAAATAATGTGGTTTGCTATATTTAATAGATTATAAATGAGGAAAAGACGGATACTTTGGGCTGACGATGAGATTTATATGCTACGATCGCATATCCTTTTTTTAGAAGAGAAGGGATATGAAGTCACTCCAGTAAATAGTGGTCAGGATGCTATTGATAGTATAAAAAGCGAATCTTTCGATATTGTTTTTCTTGACGAGAATATGCCCGGTGTTTCGGGGCTCGATGCATTAAGCATCATCAAAGAGATCAACCCCAATATTCCCGTTATTATGATTACAAAAAGCGAAGATGAAGGGATTATGACTCATGCCATTGGGAAAAAGATAGCAGACTATCTTATCAAGCCCGTCAATCCCAATCAAATCCTCCTTTCCATCAAGAAAAACTTGCACAAGGACGATATTGTTTCAGAGGTTACAGTTGAAGGCTATCGCGAAGAATTTAATAAAATCAGTGCACAGATAAATGATTCGAATACGTACGAGCAATGGGTTGACATTTACAAAAAGCTTGTTTATTGGGAGATTGAACTGGCAGCATCAGACAGCCCTTTAATGGACTTGCTTCGGATACAAAAAAATGAAGCTAATAATAGTTACTGTAAGTTTGTAAAGAAGAATTATGAGTCGTGGGTACAAAATCCGGATAAGAGACCTTTGATAAGCCCTCAGCTTTTTTCGCAAAGAGTATTTCCACTTCTGGATAATGGCGAAAAATTATTCTTTATCCTTATTGATAATTTTAGGCTCGATCAGTGGTCTGATATAAAAGGCCTTTTGGCAAATGATTTTACAATTTCCGAAGACGAATACTTAAGCATCTTACCCACTGCGACTCAATATGCACGCAACGCTATTTTTTCGGGATTGATGCCTTCTCAAATGGCCAAATTGTATCCCGATCTTTGGGTGGATGAAGATGAGGAGGAAAGTAAAAACCTGAATGAGGAAGCCTTACTGCAAACCCAGATTGAGCGATACAGAAAAAATTATACTTTCTCATACAATAAGCTACTGTCCTCTTCATCGGGAGAAAAGCTGCTGCAAGGGATGGACCGGCTAAGCAATAAGCAACTGAACGTAGTTGTTATCAACTTTGTGGATATGCTTTCCCATGCCCGTACAGAATCAAGAATGATACGGGAACTTGCATCCGACGAAGCAGCTTATCGCTCTTTGACTCGGTCTTGGTTTAAACATTCGAGTACAATGGATATTCTGAAGAAGGCAAAAGCAATGGGATATAAAATTATTTTGACTACCGATCACGGAACGATACAGGTAAAAAATTCGCTCAAGGTCATTGGCGATAAGACAGTGAATACGAATATTCGTTATAAGGTAGGACGCAATTTGGATTATGACCGCAAAAAAGTATACGACATCCATTCTCCCGAAAAGATAGGTTTGCCCGCATTGCATATCAGCTCTAAGTATATCTTTGCTACAGGAGACGATTTTTTTGCTTATCCGAATAATTATAATTACTATGTGTCTTATTACACAGATACATTTCAGCACGGGGGTATTTCGCTCGAAGAAATGATTGTTCCTTTTATTACTTTGATCGGGAAATAACAGAAAATTTGTTTTCCAAAATATATCTTTGCAATCAGAAGTTACATTGTAGAATAATTTTGAATATGAATATAAAGATAGAATCACTAGATAAAATAGACGAGGCGGCTCTCGAGTTTATCCGTGCTATGGGCGATAATACTGTATTTGCTTTTCATGGAGATATGGGAGCAGGCAAAACGACATTTATAAAAGCTATTTGCGAGAATCTGGGAGTATCTGATACCATCAACAGCCCTACGTTTGCTATCGTAAACGAATACCGTTCCGACAGTGGAGAATTAATCTATCATTTCGACTTTTATCGTATCAATAAAATTGAGGAAGTTTTTGATTTTGGCTACGAAGATTACTTTTATAGCGGCAGCCTTTGCTTTATTGAATGGCCTGAGAAAGTTGACACTTTACTGCCAAAAGATACGGTAAATGTTTATGTCAAAGTACAAGAGGATGGAAGCCGGGAGGTAAGTCTGAGTATTTAATTGTATTCTAGTTCATCTATATCGCCATCATTACTTTTCCCCTTACTCTTGATAATATTAAACTTATAAGAGAAGCTAAACATGAAGTATCGGTTGATACTATTCGTGCGCGAGTCTGACATGTAGTTACTGCTTACATAGCGTGACAGATTATTTCTGTCGTTCAGTATATCATAGAATTCAACCTTCAGTGTACCTCTTTTCTTTTTCAGGAATAGTTTTGAGACAGAAGCATTCCAAAGTATTTCTTTCTTCTTAAAATCATCGCCATACCCTGCATAATATGTCATATTGAGGAAATTCTGTATCGAAAAATCGTAGGGTAGTTTCCATAACACAGAATGTTGGATATTGTAGTTGGATGTGTTTCTATCCTGCACATTCGACAAGTTATTCTTTGTTATGTTATATGTCATACCCAGTTCGAGGCGTGTTTCAAGTTTGTCAACCTTAAACTTTCCTGAAACTTTTTCGCTAAGTACTATATTATGCGTTTTCGCTTCTTCACCGTTCGTGTAGCCAATATTTTTGTAATAGTTGGCATAGGTGCTGTTGTCGATCGTGAATTTCTTGTTTCGTAATGGGGTATTGAATATAAAATTGATATTTGCGCCCATATTACCGCTTACATTTCTATATGTATTCGTACTGTTCCCCAAATCATCGATCAGAGTATAGTCCACAATGTTGTTGAATGTATAATTGAATCCTCCCGAAAGCATCATATAACGATTTGAGGCGTAGTCAGATTTCCGATAATATACATTGAAGTTGTTGCTATAGCTTGGTTTCAGATTTGGATTTCCATAATATTTAGATAATGCACTAACGATAACCGTATCGGCAGATAGCTGGGTGATCCCCGGTTGACTGGTCGATCCCGAATAGCTGATATCTAGGTTGGTGTGATCGTTTGGCTGGTACGAAAAGTTTAGAGTTGGCGAAAAGTTGATGACATTCTGCTTCAAATTTTCGATGATAGAATCGGCAACACTTACCTTGCTTCGCGAATATGACGGATCAATGCTCAACCCTATCGTATAATTATACTTTTCTTTAGTAGTCTGGAAGTTCAAACTTATATTTTGGTTCACATATCTATTCTCGGTATTTCGTGCATAAGCCGTATCCAGAATTGTGTAATTGCCTGCACCATCTTTTTTACGGACATCACGCATCCGTTCTGAATTATTTACCCCATACGAATATGCAAACTGTAGTCTATGGTCTTTCCCCAATGGTTCTACATACGATAGGGATAAGGTGTAGTTGCTGGTGTTATTATCAGTCTTGTTTTGTTGATCTATTATTTTATCATCCTTGCCTTCGCTATAGGTGGTGCGGGAATAACTGCTTCCTTTGCTGTTATCTTTTCTGATCGAATTGTTGAAAGTAAAGCTCACCGTCCTCCCTTTATCATTTAATTTTCGGCCGATAGTTACAAAATTATTTATGTTGTAACCATCACCTTTCGATTGGCTATTCGAATATCCCGACGTAGTATCCTTTTCGGCTACGTACGAAAGATTGGTCGAACTTTGAATATTCTTTGTGTTGTTAAGACTGATATATGACCGTGCAAAAATCGTAGTGAGCGAATCGGGTTTCCATTGCAGGTTCATTCCTAAGTTTGCATTTTCTCTTTTGCTGCGGTACGATGCATCCTGTTTGGAGAAACGATCGCCCGAAGATAAGAAAGTCTGAGTATTGGTTTTTGTTTCCATCAGGTTGTCGTTATTTGCATAGCGGATACTGCCGCCTACTCTGATTTTTTCTGAAGGCTGTAGAAAAATATTTGCACCCAGATTTTTATTCTTCTCAATCCCGTTGTCCACCCCCATCGGATACCCATTGTCATTGGTATTACTCATTTCTCCTACCAAAGACACCTGATTGTCGTTGCGCATGTAGTTTGTTATTGCTTTGTTGGCGTATCTGTCGTCACTGCCATATCCGGCTTTTACTTCTCCAAAGATGCTCTGTTTCAGTTCTTCTTTTACAACTAGATTGAGTACCTGATCGGGATCTTTATCTTTAAATCCGGTTACTTTTGCTGTTTCAGACTCCTCTTTATAGAGTTGGAGCTTTTTTATCATGTTTGCCGGGAGGTTTGCCAATGCCATCGGAATATCATTTCCGAAAAATTCTTTTCCGTCTACCAGTATTTTTTTTACAGGCTTTCCATTTGCCGATATATTACCCTGTGCGTCTATCTCTACTCCGGGCATATTTTTTATTATGTCTTGCAGCATATCACTCTCCTGCGAAGTATATGATGTTGCATTATATTCCATGGTGTCGCCTTTTACCAATATATCGGGAACCTTCGCTTCTACAATGGCATCTTTGAGTTGAATGGTATTTTCTACGAGATAGATATTCCCAAATGAATAGCCGGGATTTTGTGTAGAAATATTAAAGTTTTGTAAAAATCTTTTATATCCTAAAAAAGAAGCTTCCAAAATGTATTTTCCTGTCGTAACCGATAGCTTGAAATTACCCTTTTCGTTTGTTGCAACCCCTTTTATGTAGCTGCTATCTGCCTCATTGAGCAACCTGACGGTGACAAATGGGATGGGATCTTTTGTTATTGAATCATATACAGAGCCTTGCACATATCCTGATGAGTTGCCTTCAACTGTTTGAGCCACAGCTGAAAGGGTTGTAAAGATGAATAGTAAAAGATATAAATATCTCATCAGAATATATTTGTTTTAGTGACAACGAAGATAAGTTTTTTTATATAGAGTGTAAAATCAATGGAATTCGTTAAACACCCTTCTGTTTTATATCAAAAAAAAATGCTTACTTTGTGCAACTTATTCATTTTAGGTCAGATCTGTTTATTGCCTATTTAAGTATAATCTCTTTCAGAATGATTATAACTTACAATATAAGGCATTAGATATGTTCTGTTTGTTTATTAGATAACGTAAAAAAGAGTCATAGGAATATGTCAGAAGATGTTTTTAAGAAGATAGTTTCCCATTGCAAGGAGTATGGTTTTGTTTTTCAGTCTAGTGAAATATATGATGGGCTAAGTGCCGTATATGATTATGGGCAAATGGGTGTAGAATTAAAAAACAACATCAAAAAGTACTGGTGGGACAGTATGGTACTTTTGAATGAAAATGTTGTTGGTATTGATTCTGCTATCTTTATGCACCCTACTATCTGGAAAGCATCCGGACATGTTGATGCATTCAACGATCCTTTGATTGACAATAAAGACAGTAAAAAGCGTTATCGTGCCGATGTTCTGATCGAAGATTATTTGGCTAAGATAGACGACAAAGTAAATAAAGAAGTAGAGAAAGCAGCAAAACGATTTGGTGAGAGTTTCGATGAAGCCATGTTTCGTCAAACCAATCCTCGTGTATTAGAAAATCAGGCTAAGCGTGATGAAGTGCATGCTCGTTTTGCAAAAGCATTGAATGATAGCAACCTTGAAGAACTACGTCAGATCATTCTCGATTGCGAAATAGTTGACCCTATCAGCGGAACACGTAACTGGACTGAGGTTCGTCAGTTCAACCTTATGTTTTCTACAGAAATGGGATCTACTGCCGATGGTGCAATGAAAGTATATCTTCGTCCTGAGACTGCACAGGGTATTTTTGTAAACTTCCTGAATGTGCAAAAAACAGGGCGTATGAAGATTCCTTTCGGTATTGCCCAGATTGGTAAAGCATTCCGTAACGAGATTGTAGCTCGTCAGTTTATCTTCCGTATGCGTGAGTTCGAACAGATGGAGATGCAGTTCTTCGTTCGTCCGGGAGAAGAGCTCGATTGGTTTGCAAAATGGAAAGAGGTTCGCATGAAATGGCATAAGTCGCTTGGTTTCGGTGATAATAAATATCGTTTCCACGACCATGACAAGCTTGCCCATTATGCAAATGCCGCAACTGATATCGAATTTGAGATGCCATTCGGATTTAAAGAAGTGGAAGGCATACACTCTCGTACCGATTTTGACTTGGCAAGCCATGAGAAGTTTTCAGGTAAAAAATTACAATATTTCGATCCTGAACTCAATAAATCATACACTCCTTACGTTATTGAAACGTCTATCGGTGTAGACCGTATGTTCTTATCTACACTTTCGGCTGCGTATGCAGAGGAAGTACTAGAGGATGGAGAAACTCGTGTAGTATTAAGATTGCCGGCAGCACTGGCTCCTATCAAGCTTGCTGTATTACCTTTGGTAAAAAAAGACGGCCTTCCGGAGAAAGCACGTGAAATTATTGATGCTCTGAAATTTGACTTTAAATGTCAATACGATGAGAAGGACAGTATCGGTAAGCGTTACCGCCGTCAGGATGCGATAGGAACTCCTTACTGTGTTACTGTAGATCACCAGTCATTGCAGGATAATACTGTAACAATCCGCTATCGTGATACAATGCAGCAGGAACGTGTGGCTATAGACAAATTATCGGATATTATTGCTGATAAAGTAAGTATGAAGAATTTATTGAAAACAATTGGTTAAAGCCGATTGTAACCCATATAATGAATATATGAATAGAAGAATTTTAATATTAGCTGTTTTATTTGGTGTTCTCATCTCTTTCGGCTCATGCGTGAATGATGATGATGACAGCACTGTAAGTCAAGAATGGAAAACATATAATGAACAGCAGGTAAGAAATGCCTCTTCTTCAGGATATACAGCCCGACCTTCACAAAGTGGTAATGGAAGTGTATATTGGAAATCGATAACTGATTTCGTTCCCGGAGATGAGCCTTCAATAGATCGATTTCCGATCTTTACGGATAGTGTTTCTGTAAGATATGAAGGTTGGTTTTTCCGCTTGGACGATACTAAATATACATTTGATAGTACCGAAGGTGACAAAAATGGTATGGTGCTTAGAACTAGAGTGAATGGTGGATTAATTGATGGGTTTGCTACCATGCTTCAGAATATGAAAATAGATGAACAAGCTGAGGTTTGTATTCCTTACCTACTTGGTTATGGAACTTTAGGATCATATAGCAGTGGAGTCCAAATAATACCCGGATATACAACACTTTGGTTCAAGATTAAGCTTCTGAATATCTATGATGAAGTTAAAAAAGAATGGGTGAAGAAATAAGGCTATAGAGAAAATAATTGAAAAGGAGAAGGTTCAACCTTCTCCTTTTTTCATTTATCGCTAAATAATGTTTCCATAAATTCTTTCCCGCGTATCAATCCGTATGCTCCCTTCGGAGATTCGAACTCATCGTAAACTTGTACACTGTCAGCTTCTCCGTTCGAACGGTATATAACAAACGGTATAGGCTTGTTTGTATGAGTTTTTATAGCACATGGGGTAGGGTGGTCAGGTAGAATAGCAATTGTTACAGGTTCGTCCCAGTCTTTTGTTGCTTCATATATTGTTTTTACAACACGATTGTCAAGATATTCGATTGTTTTAGTTTTCAGTTCATAATCTCCTTCATGCCCTGCCTCGTCGCTAGCTTCTATGTGTAGATATACGAAATCGTCTTTTTTAAGGGCTTCTATCGCAGCTTGCGCCTTTCCTTCATAGTTGGTGTCGTACAACCCCGTTGCTCCTTCTACGTGGATTAATTTAAGCCCTGCGTATACACCAATGCCCATGATTAAGTCTACAGCAGAAATCACCGAGCCACTTTTGATTCCGAACAGTTCTTGTAATGTCTGCATCTGCGGGCGGTAACCCGGAGACCATGGCCAAATACTATTTGCAGGATCTTTACCCTCTGCAATGCGCTTCTTGTTTACCGGATGGTCTTTGAGCAGTTCCTGAGATTTTAGAATGAGCTGATTCAGATAATCGGCTGTTTCTTGTGCTTCCGCTGTTTCCGCTTTTATTAAAACCTCCTTGTATGGTGTTCCTGTAACATCGTGGGGAGCAGTACAATCGAGATTCTTATTTCCGCCTTTTAGTTTTAAAAGATGACGGTATGAAACTCCCGGATAGAAGCTTACTTTCCCATCGTTTAGTTCTTTATCTAAGAAAAGAATCAATTCTTTGGCTTCTTCACTTGAAATATGTCCCGCTGAATGATTCTTTATTTTACCATCTTCCACACAGATCAGATTGCATCGCATAGCCATCTCTCCCGGCAGTATATCTACCCCCATGCTTGCTGCTTCGAGTGAACCTCTTCCTTCAAATACTTTGGGAACATCGTATCCCAGTACCGATAGGTTGGCAATCTCACTTCCGGGTTTGAAGCCCGCAGGGATTGTATCTAGTTCTCCACTTTTCCCTTTAGCTGCCAACATATCTATATATGGTTTTTTTGCAGCTTGTAACGGAGTCTTACCTCCAAGTTGGGCAATAGGTTCATCAGCAGCACCGTCTGCTAAAATTATAATTGTTTTCATTTAGGGTCTCCTTTCCTTCCCCTATTGTCTTGACGGGGGAGTTCGTTATGTTATAAGTTTAAATAAAATCTTGCTATTTGAAGTTACCTCACATTTGCAATGCTGATAATATCAGAGAATACCCCTGCTGCCGTGACACTTGCTCCCGCACCATATCCTTTTATTATCATCGGATACTCGTTATATCTTTCGGTCGTTATTTGTATAATGTTGTTGCTCCCTTCCAAATCGTAGAATGGATGGTTTTGCCCAACTTCCTGAAGCCCGACTTCACAGTGTCCGTTCTCGTATTTGGCTACAAATCGCAAATGCTTGTGTTCGTTTTCCAACTTTTTGCGCCTTTCTTCAAACTCGGCATCCTGATCTCTGATCGTAGCCCAAAACTCTTCTATTGTACCGTCAAAATACTCTTGAGGTATGAATAGATTCTTCTTAACTTCTGTTTGTTCTACTCGGTAACCAGCCTCTCGGGTTAAGATAACGAGTTTTCTTATAACATCCATACCGCTGAGATCGATACGAGGGTCAGGTTCGGAAAAACCGCACTCCTTAGCCATATAGATCGCCTTGCTGAAAGGTATATCGGCGCTGATTGTATTGAATATATAATTGAGTGTTCCCGAAAGTACAGCTTCTATTTTTACTATTTTATCTCCTGAGTTTACAAGAGAGTTCATCGTATTGATTACAGGAAGCCCTGCACCTACATTTGTCTCGAAAAGGAATTTAATATTTCTCTCACGAGCTGTATTCTTTAGTTTTATGTAATTGTCATAAGCCGAAGATGCAGCTACCTTGTTGGCTGTAACCACAGAAATACTATGCGAAAGAAGATCTCCGTATATCTGGGCAACGGTTTCGCTGGCAGTACAGTCTACAAATACTGCGTTGAATATATTCATGTTGAGGATCTCGTCTCTCAGAATTTCTGGAGAGCTTGGTATTCCTTTTTCGTCCAGTTCTTCTTTGTACTTATTCAGGTTAATCCCTTCACGACAAAATAAAGCTTTCTTTCCCCGGGCAATACCCACCACATTCAGCTTGAGGCTGTATTGCTCTATCAGCTTCGGTTGTTGCTGCCTGATTTGTTCAATCAAATTTCCTCCAACTGTACCAATGCCGACAATAAAGAGATTGAGTACCTTATAGTCGGACAAGAAAAACGAGTCGTGAATAGAGTTTAAAGCCTTCCTCAGATATTTATTCTTAATAACAAAAGATATATTTACCTCCGATGCACCCTGGGCACAAGCGATGACGCTAATACCGCTCTTACCTAATGTTTCGAATAGTCGGCCGGCAATTCCCGGAGTATACTTCATATTTTCGCCAACAATAGCTACTGTAGCAAGGTCTGTCTCCAGTTGTACACGGTTGATACTTCCCAATGCTATTTCTTTTGCGAACTCTTCTTCGAGAACATGTACTGCCAGTTCGGAGTCGGCAGTGCGTACCCCAATAGACGTGCTATTCTCGGATGATGCCTGAGATACTAAGAAAACACTGATACCATTATTTGCCAGAGCCCTGAATATTCGGTAGTTTACGCCGATAATACCTACCATTCCGAGTCCAAGAACTGTTATCAGACATGTGTCGGATATGGATGATATACCTTTTATCATCGCCTTTCCTTTCTTTATATCCCCGTCGTGAGAGATATAAGTTCCGGGAGCTTCGGGCTTAAAAGTATTTTTTATGCGAATGGGTATATTCTTGTGATAGACAGGGAAAATCGTTGGCGGATAAATTATTTTTGCCCCGAAATTACAAAGTTCTGTTGCTTCGGTAAATGTTAGGTTCTCTATCACATGAGCGCCATTGATTACCTTCGGGTCGGCAGACATAAAGCCGTCAACATCAGACCATATCTCTAATATATTAGCATCGAGTGCTGAAGCAAATATGGCAGCAGTATAATCTGACCCGCCACGCCCCAGATTGGTGATCTCTCCTGTTGTTTTGCATGTAGAAATGTATCCTGCAACAAGAATCCTTTTGGATGAGTTGTCAAAAGCATCTCTTATCAATTTGCTTGACAGTTCGATATCGGGTATATGTTTTCCGAACGAAGAATCTGTTTTTATTAATTGTGTGGCATCCAGAAAATCGAGATCGGAGAATGCAACGCTTATTATCAGCGACGACAAGCGTTCGCCATAGCTCACGATCTTATCCGATGTTTTTGCCGAAAGGTCGTTGATAAGAAATACTCCTTTGAATATATTACTCAACTCTTCCAATAGTTTATTCACATCCGCCTCTAACGAGGGGCGAGCCTCTTCCGGAATATCCAGCTTGCTGACTACAGTAATATGCTGCTCGATAATTTCACGAAACTCCCGTTCGTAGGAATAATCACCGGCTGCAGCCAGATTGGATATGAGCAACAATTTATCTGTGATTCCTTTAAAAGCAGAGACAACCACAACTATAGGCTCTTCTATTGTCCCTATTATCTTTTTTACATTCGCTATATTCGTAGCGGAACCTACGGATGTTCCGCCAAACTTCATTACTTTCATTCGCTATTATGGTCTTATTTACTTTTGTTTAGAGTTGAGAACTTATCTTGGTCTATTATAATTCGTTGAAGATGTTCATTATGACTAAGTTTAGGAACTCTAATGGCTCCTTGACTAGATTTCACAGTTTTTGCTGCTTTCTTCACGCGAGAAGTTCCCGTTGTTATTTGTGCAATTGCCTCGGCAAGGAGTGGTTCTGAAGTATCACCTAATTCAGTAAGTCCACCTATCCAATCTGATAGAAGAGGGCACTGAGTTTCAACTCTATTTCCGTTGTTATCATCATAATAAGCAGACTGCATCGTATATCCTTCCTCCCATTCAGAAACCTCAGAATCAGGTGTTAAACCATTAATATATTCACCTTTCCCATTTGCATCCGTAAGTCTGGAGATAAGAGGCTGTAGCTGCCATTTAATTCTCGAATTATCAGACTTGACGGTCATGGATGCTTTATCTTTCCCTACGGTTGTTGTTCCAATTTGGAAAACTGTCATATAAGGTTTTAAGCCATGTATAATCAACTCGCTGGCTGAAGCCGTATATTCAGTAGCAATCACGTATAGACGACTAAGGCTCAGTTGCGGGATTGATGTACTCGTGCCATATACTTTATCCAGAAAATACTCATTAAGGACATCATTACCATATTTTTTTACTATAGAGTCTTGGAAATGAGTGTTGTATTTTTCTTTTGCAAATATATTACTGGTTTTTCTGTTTGGAACCAAAGCACTAGCTAAATCCATAGCAGAGGTAAGATATCCTCCGGGATTGTAGCGAAGATCAAGCACAAAGTCTGTTATTCCTTGACTGTTTAATGATCGAATGCTTTCAATTAGTTCGATGTCATATTCGTAGTTGTTTTCGTCACTTTCATCAGCACTTCTTTCAAACCCGTTATACATCAAATATCCTATTTTAGTTCCGGGTATAACTTTACTTATGAATATTGGTGATTTTTTAGACTCTGCAGCCTGAAATGTTTCCAGCTTCACTTTTTCACCTTTATTATTATATATCCACAGGGAAAGTGATGTATTTTCTTTCAGGATAGTTGAATAGTTATCGTAGTTTACATCTGTATCATTCACTTTGTATATTACCTGACCTCTTCTTAGCCCTTTTTTATATGCATCGGACTCTTCGTAAACGTACACTATAAAGAATCCTATTGAAGTATTAGTACCTCCTGTTTGGTTAAGATATGGAAAATAATTCATTGGTATATATTCAAATCCTAGGTTTGCATCAGCATATAATGCCTTTGTTTTTTTAGAAGTGTCTTCTTCTATCCAGGAGAAACGGTCACCGTCAACCTTTCCATAATTATAGAGTATACCATAAAAGAATTTTTCAGGATCTTGCGTGTAGTCGGGGGATGAAGGCAAATTTGTATTCCAGAGGTACAAACTTTTCATCTTGTTGTAAGCCCACTGGTTTGTGAGTTCGTTGTCGGTTAATTCTTTGGGAGGAGTAATCGGATCTTCCTCTTCCTTATCTCTACATGCATTGAAAGATAATAGAATTATTGCTAATAAAAATATGCTTTTTGCTTTCATAAATGACAAAATAGTTAGCCTTGGGTGGATTTTTGTCCTCGAAAGGCAGAATTTTACAAATGTATGTATTTAATGGTTTCTTACAAAATTAATTCACCTTTCCCCTGACGAATTATTTCCGGCTCATCGCTTGTGCAATCTACGACTGTAGAGCCTTCTATACCTCCAAATCCGCCATCGATAACGATATCTATCTTCTCTTGATATTTCTCGTAGATGAGTTCGGGGTCGGTCGTATATTCAACCACTTCATCTTCGTCTTTCACCGAAGTGGTAAGTATTGGGTTTCCTAGGTTACGGACAAGCTCTCTTATTATGTTGTTATCAGGAATACGTATCCCCACCGTTTTTTTGTTTTTATATATCTTCGGTAGAGATGATGTTGTATTAAGTATAAATGTAAAAGGACCCGGTAAATTCTTCTTCATCAGTTTAAAAATAGCATTATCTACTTTTGCATATTCACTGATATTGCTTAAATCATAGCAAATGATAGAAAGATTACTCTTTGCCGGATTTATATCCTTCATCTTGCATATCTCTTCCACCGCGCGTACATTGAGCGCGTCACAGCCGATAGCATAAACTGTGTCTGTTGGGTATATAATTAGTCCGCCATCTTGCAAAACAGATACAACCCTGTCAATTTCTTTCTGATTGGGGTTTTGTTCGTATAATTTTATAAGCATGTCATCCTTTATATTTTTTTATTAAAATCAAAAGTAATGATTAATATGAAAAAACGGCCCATAAATAATTATTTATGGGCCGCTCGTCTATTTTATTGTTTTATCTGCTTATTTCTTCTCGATATAATCTTCAACAATTGCCTGAGTTAGACCCATATTAGAAAACCCTCCGTCGTGGAACAAGTTTTGCATCGTTACCATACGCGTCAAATCAGAGAACATGACAATACAGTAGTCGGCACAAGATTCTGCACTTGCATTTCCTAGAGGAGACATTTTTTCTGCAAAGTCGAAAAATGCATCCATTCCGCCAATACCTTGTCCGGCAGTAGTTAAAGTAGGCGACTGTGAAATTGTATTCACACGTACCTTCTTATCACGACCGTATATATAACCAAAGCTGCGACCGAATGACTCAAGCAATGCTTTTGCATCTGCCATATCGTTGTATCCGGTAAATGTACGCTGCGCAGCAATGTGAGTAAGAGCTACAACGGAGCCACCTTCTGCAATTGCATCCAGTTTTTTTGCTACCTGCATCATTTTGTGGAAAGAGATAGCTGAAATATCCAATGTTTTATCTAAAAATCCATAATCAAGGTCATCGTACTGTCTTCCTTTACGGAGGTTGAGCGACATACCAATTGAGTGAAGTACAAAATCAATTTTTCCGCCAAGGGCTTCCATAGACTGAACAAAGACTTGCTCAAGATCTTCTACGCTAGTTGCGTCAGCAGCAATAACCTTAGCATTCAGCTTTTCGCTCAAAGCCTTGGTCTCACCCATTCTTACAGCTATAGGAGTGTTTGACAATGTTATGATTGCACCTTGTTCTACAGCTTTCTCAGCTACTTTCCAAGCAATAGACTTCTCGTTTAATGCGCCGAAGACAATTCCTCTTTTGCCTTTTAATAAATTGTTACTCATGTTTATATCTATTTATTGATTATTAGCTACTTACAAAAATACGATGATAGCTTATAATAGTTTATCGCACAAAAATAGTAAAAATGTGCAATAATGAGATGCTATTTCATTTATTTTGTTTGATTATTTATCGTATCATCAGAATTTATAGCCTAATGTAAGGGTTGCATTACGATTGCGATACTTCATTCCATCATAGGCTGCAACGTTAAGCAATCCATGCTCATACCCTAAACCTACGACGATTTTTCCAAATTCAGCACTTACATTCAACCCCAAGCCCAAATCAAACCTTTTCAGTTGCTCGATAGCGTCTTTGGCATTTCCAAAGGTATCAAATTCTCGTTCGGTACTACCATCACCAAATACAGCTTTGTGTAATTTCTTTTTCGTTTTTCCACCTATTCCATATGCCATATAAGGTCCTGCTCCTATAACAACACCAAAGTTTTCGGAAACATTTACTTTATATGCAGCATATAAAGGCATTTGTATATATAGCTCATTGAAAGTATGAGTTGTTCCTCTACCATCACCTCCAATTGTTCTTCCGGCATCGAAATCGTCTATTTTAGACCCTTTGGCTGTGAAAGATAATCCTGACTGGATCAACCACTCTTGGGTAAGAGCATAATCTACTGTTGCTCCCACTTGGTATCCTATCTTTAATTTGGGATCAGCGTCTTTATTATCAATAGTAGCGTTAGACATATTAACCCCGGCCTTTATTCCGAATGTAAAAGGAGTTGTTTGTGCCATGGCATTTAAACCTGATAATAGAACCAATGTAAAGAAAAATAGTCTGTAATGTACTTTCATAATCTGATGTTAGTTAAGTGAAATATTTAATTTAAATGTTTTGCATTCGATTCAATAATTCTCCAGATCGATTTCCATAAAGTCTGAAACCTCTGTTTCCCATCTCTCTTTTACAAATTTTACATGCTCAGGATTATCGTTATATGTTTTATACGCTGTAGAATCGGCAAATTCCATATAAAAACAGAAGTTGAAATTCGTTTTTTTACTCACTTGACGGAATACCTGGAAATTTTTTACTTCGGGTATAGCTGTTAATATCTCTTTGCCTTCTTCCAAAAATTTAGCTGTTTTAGGATCATCTAACTCGTGTTTAAGATTAAAAACAACTACGTGTCTGATATTCGTATTCGTGCTTTCAGCTTCTTTCTTTTCTTGTTTACTCTTATCGGAGCAAGCATACAGAGGAAGGAATAGTAAAATGAGCAGAATCAAGTTTTTCATAAGCGAAGTGTTTAATAATTTAAGATATTACTAAAGTAAATAATTCTATGTAGGTCTTAATACAACCTTTTTAAAAGATCTTCTCTTTTCAATCTCTTTAATTCTTTTATGATTTGCGGACGGTAGCCTTTATCATACCAAAAGAAGAATTGACGTTGTGCCAATTTTTGTTCTTTTGTCCGTGCTGTATATATTTTTTCCAGCGTATATGGATGATAGCCTGTATAGTATATCTCTGTAGCTACGGTCATAGGAGATGGGGTGAAATCCTGTATTTGTTCCAGTTTGAACCCCAAAGGCTTCGTCGCAACGGCCAGCTCTGCCATATCTATCTCTGTACACCCGGGGTGTGAAGATATAAAATAAGGAATGAGCTGTTGCTTGAGTCCCGACTCTTTATTTATTTTCTCAAATATTTTCTGAAAAGTGTAAAACTGCTCAAAGCTCGGCTTGCGCATATAGCTGAGCACTTTGTCGGATGTATGTTCCGGAGCAACTTTAAGACGTCCTGATACGTGATTTACAATCAGTTCTTTGGTGTACTCTTCAGATATCTTATTTAGCCTATCATCTTCATTCCGATGCAGTAACATATCGTAACGTACCCCGCTACCAATAAATGATTTCTTTATCTTAGGTATTTTATCTACAGCCTTGTATATTTCTAAAAGATGAGAATGATCTACATTCAAATTCTTACATATTTTGGGATGAATACATGACGGGCGTTTACATTTTGCACAGATGTTTTCATCTTTACCTTTCATCTTATACATGTTTGCAGAAGGGCCTCCAAGGTCACTTAGGTAGCCTTTGAAATCGGGCATGTCTGTTATTTCCTTTACCTCTTTGAGTATAGATTCCTTAGATCGTGAAGCGATAAATTTACCCTGATGGGCTGATATGGTGCAAAATGCACAGCCTCCAAAACATCCACGGTGCATATTGACCGAGAATTTTATCATCTCGAAAGCCGGAATTGTCTTTCCCTTATATTTGGGATGGGGTAGGCGTGTATATGGAAGATCAAACGAAGCGTCCACCTCTTTTTCCGACATCGGAGGGTAGGGTGGGTTAATAATGACAGACTGCTCACCACATTTTTGAATGATGCGGGAAGCATTTATCATATTTGATTGTTCTTCTACAATCTTGAAGTTTTTTGCTTGGTTCAGTTTTTCTGACAAGCATTCTTCGTGTGAAAAAAGATAGATATCCTTTTCCTTTCCATCCGGCGTTTTGTCCAACAAATAAGCAGTCTGTGGAATATCTTTCAGGTCTTTTATCGATTTGCCGCTCTTTAGTTCCCCGATTATAGCTCTCAGAGGTAGCTCTCCCATTCCATATACCAACAGGTCGGCTTTGGAATCTACTAATATTGACTTATGAAGTTTATCGTCCCAATAATCATAATGTGTTACCCGGCGCAGTGATGCTTCTATCCCTCCTAGAAGGACAGGGATATCGGGGAAAATTTCTTTTAGAATATTGGTGTATACAATCGAAGGTCTATCTGGTCGCATGTCAGCTCTGCCATCGGGTGTATAAGCATCATCAGACCGTAGTCGTTTGTTTGCCGTATAATGATTGATCATCGAGTCCATTGCTCCGGCTGTTACTCCGAAGAAAAGGCGAGGCTTACCTAATTTTTTAAAATCACGCAAATCGTCCCGCCAGTTAGGTTGGGGTACGATTGCCACTTTTAGCCCCTCGGCTTCTAGAATGCGGCCGATCACAGCAGCTCCAAAAGAGGGGTGATCTATATATGCATCTCCCGAGAAAAGGATAACGTCGAGTTCATCCCATCCTCTGAGGTCAATCTCTTTTTTTGTTGTAGGTAACCAGTCAGTAAGACGATATTCTTTCATAATCAGATGCAAAGGTATTGTTTTTTTATAGTTGAGGTATTTTTAAGAATGATTCTTAACATTTTATTTATTCATCTTTATATCCCAGATAGCTTTATTTTCATTTTCTTGAAGAAAGGGAAATTGTCATCAAAAGAACACGATTCTTTCAGCTTTTATTATAGATAACATGGTCACAATAAATGAAATTTAGTATTTTAATGTTATCTATTTATTAAACATTATATCTTTGTTGTATGTTAATATTTGTAATGAAAAAAGTTTTATCCATATCATTTATCCTTGTTTTAATTCTTACGGCATGTTCTACTACCAAAAACATTCCGGACGGAAGCTATTTGTTGGATGATTTTACCATAAAGCATGATACAAAGAATGCAACTTCAGACTTGGAAGATTTTGTTCGGCAACAACCAAACACAACGCTCCCCCTTTTGGGAAAGGTAACCCTAAAAATCTACAATATAGCTGGGAGCGATTCTTCATGGATAAATAGGAATATCCGTAAACTAGGAGCACCTCCTGTAATATATAGCTCGGGGCAAACCTGGCAATCAAGGAACCAACTTCTTAAACAGTTGAATAACCAAGGATATTTGAATGCCGAGGCAGATACTATATTGAAGATAAAAGGGAAGAAAATATCTGTAACGTACGACCTTAAAGGAGGTAAACCCTATACTGTGCGTGACTATAAATATACACTTAGCGATACCACTATGACTCGCATTTTGACACGTATCCCAATGAAACCTTACATAACCTCTGGGGATATGTTTGATATGGAGCTCCTTGAGGAAGAAAGGCAAAGAGTGAATAGCATAATGCGAAATGTGGGTTATTATAACTTTTCGAAAGAATATCTCTATTTCAAAGTGGATTCTACACTCAACTCACATCAGGTAGATTTATTTCTGGATGTGTACCCTGCAAAAGATAGTTTACCTTACCCCCGTTATAAAATAAACAATGTAACGATAATATCCGGCTTAAATTCAACTGCTGATGCAAGAGGGCAAAATGATGGGTTGGTGAGTGCAAACAGGTGGTTTTTCAGGAATGCAGATACTGTGGACTATAAAGGAATAAAAATTATCAGGGGACGAAATAATTTTTTACGAAGTTCTACCATTGTTCGAAATAATTATCTGCGTAAAGGAAGCTACTTTTCAGACATGGCTCTGAATGGCACATACGAGGCATATACCAAAATGGGAGCAATAAAGCAGGCGAATATATCTGTATCTCCATCTCCGCAAGATAGCACCCATTTGCTGGATGCAACGATAGTCCTACTACCGGCTAATGCCCATTGGTTTAAGGCTGGACTTGACGGTACTAATTCGGCTGGAGATATTGGTATTGCGCCAAGTATAACATATCAACACCAGAATCTTTTTAATGGAGGAGAGCAGTTTAATATAAAACTGAAAGGAGCCTATGAATTTATTGCCGGCAAGGAGAAGAATGACTTGTTGAATCAAAACTTTTACGAGTATGGGATAGAGACCGGACTTACTTTTCCGATGTTCTTATTCCCTTGGTTGAAAAAGAGTTGGAGAGAACAGCCCTCCGCTTCTACCAGAGTTTCCGTTGGTCTTACCAATCAGCATCGTAAGGAATATACACGTCAGTTTTTCAATACCTCATTGAACTATGGTTGGTCTACATACAAAAATAGATTGCGGCACACTCTTGATCTGTTTGATATTAACTTCATGCGGATGCCTAGTATGTCTGACGATTTTAAAAAGTATCTTGACGATGACAAGAATGCCTTGCTACGAGAGAGTTATCGAGATCAGCTCGTTTCACGCATGGCATATAGCATTACGCTGGTGAATGCACGGCGATTGAATGCACTTTATCCGACATATGCTATTCGCAGTTCTATTGAATTTGCGGGAGGGTTGCCTCGATTTGTTACCACTCTGAATGGAGCAAAAGTTGATCAGGAAACAGGGCAGAAAAAGATATTGGGTGTTGCATACGCCGAATATATAAAAGGTAGTGTAGAATATTCCCGAACTTTTTATTTCTCAAAAATACATTCATTGGCTTATCGTGTCGGGCTCGGTTTAGCTCACCCTTACGGTAATTCGGATGTTTTGCCTTTCGAAAGGAGATTTTTTGCCGGTGGAGCAAATAGTATCAGAGGGTGGAGTACCCGATCTCTTGGCCCGGGATCTTATAGACGTGCTGAAAAAACAGAGAGTGATTTTGTAAATCAGACAGGAGATATGAAACTGGAGTTTAGTATAGAGAATAGATATAAGCTGACTCCTCTTTTCGAATTTGCTCAGTTTATTGATGCCGGTAATGTTTGGACTTTAAAGAATTATGAAACTCAACCCGGAGGGCAATTCCAGTTCAAGAACTTTTATAAAGAGATTGCGGTTTCGTACGGATTGGGTATTCGCTTAGATTTGAGTTTTCTGTTATTGCGTTTCGATACAGGGATGAAAGCTTATGATCCGGGGCTTTTACAGTCTGAACGATTTGTGTTGTTCAAGCCACGATTGAATCGCATGGCATGGCATTTTGGTATAGGATATCCATTCTAAATAATATATAAACAACAAAGCCAATCGTAACGGATTGGCTTTGTTGTTTATGTTCAGTCTTACGTATTAGTTATCTATTCCTTGAAATTTGAAAGGCTTGGCATCTACAAAATCTTTGATTGTATTTCCTGAATAGGAATTTCCGTTTACCAAATCCAGCATCTTTACCGGAGCTTTTTCCGAAAAATTTATGTCTTTGAAATCAACCCAAACAACATTGGGGTATAAAGTCGATTCGAAATAATACACTTTGTTCTTCTGATCCGAAACTGTTCTCCATCTTGTAGAAGAAATATTCGGCTCATTCGGTGTAGTTATGCCATAAGGAACAGAAGCGTTGCGAATAACACTAAATACACTGGCCACAGCGATACGTGTATCGTCTGTTTGAGGGATAGTGTTGATATAATAAGATGCTCTTACAAAACGGTCTGCTGCACGGTTTGTGCCGGGAAGGAATGTTAGTCCTCCAATATTTTTCCAGTAATCGTTTAATGCCAATTGCTGATCAAAAACAGGCGAATTGGTCATTACCTGATACGATCTGTCGTGGTGTATTTTCAATTCTCCGTTGATATACTCAAATATAGCATTATCGCCTGTGGCATCCGATATAGATAAGTGTAAAGTAGCCATACGAGAACCATCATGCATCATGTCGGATATGACTTCGAAATCTCTCTTCTCCATTGCTGTAACGGCTTCGCTTACTGTCCCGAAGTTGTCGAGCATATATTGCACCCAAGCGGCGATTGACAATGCAGGCTTCTTGCCGTCCCAATTCGGATACGAAGATTCAGCTAACCAAAGAAGATTGGCTACCAATCCCTTCTCATTCATGCCGTCGGTGCTACAGATATCATAGGCAGAGGCTATAACACTGCCATACTTTGAAGTCCATTTCATAGGGTTTTTGCCCACCTCGCCACTACGTTCCATTCCTCTTGGGAATATCCATAGGTTGCTACGGCTGTCCTCTTTCCAGTCCATAGAACGGGCTGTGAGGATCGTGTTGTTTGGGCCTTGATAAACAACTCGTGTACAAGCATCTATTCTGCCAAACTGAAGCGCAAGAATGAAGCTAAGAACAATACCAAACTTTTTCATAATTAGATTGAAGTTTATGAGTGAATTACTCTCTATTTAACAATTTAACTTAAATGAAAGTTTCGTATTATCCCTATTTTATCCTAGTGATCTTATGCTTTCTCTTTTTTGAACGATTTTTTTTGAGTGAATAGAAGTTATCGATCAAACTTCAACATTTCGCCTCTTACTTCGTTCACCACTCCGTTTTCGAATGCAATTTTTCCGTTCAAGAATGTTTTTTCTATCGTGGTAGACATTGTCTCACCCTCTAGTGGAGCCCATTTGCATTTATACAAAATATTATCTCGAGTAATCGTATATGGCTTATTGGGGTTTACGAGTACAAGGTCTGCAAAGTACCCTTTGCGGATGTATCCTCGTTTATATATTTGGAACATTATGGCAGGAGCATGACACATCTTATTTACAACCTGCTCTTTTGATATTTTGCCTTTTTTAGATAGTTCCAGCATCATCTGCAATGAGTGTTGAACCAATGGTCCTCCCGATGCTGCTTTCGAGGCTCCTCCTACTTTTTCTTCTATCAGATGCGGAGCGTGATCTGTTGCTATCACATCTAGCTTTCCTTTTAGCAGGCCTTGCATAAGAGCACCTCTGTCTTGCCTTGTCTTTACCGAAGGGTTCCACTTTATGCGCGTGCCGTACTTTGAATAGTCTTCGTCCGAAAACCAAAGGTGATGTACGCACACTTCTCCTGTTATTTTCTTTTCTGTAAGAGGTTTGATGTCAAACAAGCTGATTTCTTTCTCGGTGGAAAGGTGAAGAATATGCAGACGGGTCTGATACTTATCCGCTAATTCGATGGCTTCGGCAGAAGAGCGATAACATGCCTCTGCGCTACGGATGAGCGGGTGGTACTGAATTGGTATATCTTCGCCGAATTCTGCTTTATATTTTGCCAGATTTTCTCTGATGATCTCTTCTTTTTCGCAATGTGTAGCAATGAGCATATCTATTTCGGCAAAAATAGCTTGTAATACTTTCTTATCATCTACAAGCATATTGCCGGTTGACGATCACATAAAGACTTTTACACCACACACTTCTTTTTGGTTTACCTTCTTTAGCTCGGCGAGGTTGTCGTTTGTAGCACCCATATAGAAGGAGTAGTTTGCGTAGGACTTTTGTGCGCCTATCTCAAACTTTTGTTCTAGTAATTCTATGGTTGTCGTTTGCGGGTTTGTGTTTGGCATTTCCATAAATGACGTTACTCCACCTGCTATCGCAGCACGGCTTTCGCTCGCAATATCTCCCTTGTGAGTTAGTCCCGGCTCACGAAAGTGCACCTGATCGTCTATTACTCCCGGAAGCAACCATAAGTCTTTGGCGTCTATTACTGTTGCTTTGTTGAGAATTGTTTCAGGAACTTCTTCCGATCTATATATTTCAGATATAATGTCTTTTTCTATCAATACGGAGCCTACAAATGAAGTTCCTTCGTTGATAATGGTGGCTTTATGTATTAGTATCATATTGGAGATATTTCTTGCAAAGATAAGAAAAAGGAATATTATTGAAAGGAAGTTGCAAATTACTATCAGTGAAATAAATCGTAATAGAATTTAGATTATGCGATGGAGGTAAGGGGTATGTGTATTTTATTAGCTATTCTGATTTTTCATAGTTTGGAATATAGCCTTTTGCAACTTGCGGAGTGTGATACTCATTTTTTTTTAAAGAATTTATTTATGATTAATAAAGCTCATAATATCAGTTTATTACCATTTATAAGAATGTCTTCTAGTGAAACTTATAGCATTTGCAAAATATTGATAAATGCGTGGCAATTTGATGTTTGATTATCTCATGAAAAGAGTTTATTGAAAAAAGGACTGTGCCGTTGCTCTGCAAAATCTAACAGTTTTCTGAACGTTAATACTTCTAAATGCAAATTTTCTCCTTCCGTAATTTTGAAAAATGAGCCAAATGGTGTCTTTTTCCATCCTTTTCTAAGATTATATTCTTCTAAACTTTTAGGTATAACATCAACCACGATATAGCCAAACTTAGGGGTCGTTTGTTTTACAATAACCTGCTTCCCTTTATAATTCCGTTTGTCTTCTGTATATAAAAAATCATCAAAATATTTTTCAACCAACTCTGAGAACTCCCAACGATAATCAGTTTTTCTTTTTTGATGAGCAGTTTCTCCTGGTCTTTTAAATTCAAAAATAACCATGGAGGACACCTCTCCTGCATTGCTTGCTCCAAAGCAAATTGGATTGTCAAACATTAATAAATCAGGTTCTTTCCTGCTCTTTTTCTGGGAAACTGATGTTATAGATTTATCTGATGCAATAAAATGATAATTTACAAATCTTTCATCTAATAACCACAGATTATGTGCTTCGTATGACGCTTCACTATTAAATATTCCCATCGGAAATATCAAATTATGGATATCTTCTTCTAATTTATAATCACCACCTTCATCTGCTTCTAAGAATTTATCAAATAGATTGATTACTGCTTTTCTTCGTATCATATAGTCTGCTAAGCTATCTGAATCATAAGCTGTTTTCTCTTTTATTTGTTCTTTAATATCTTCAATACTTGCTTCTGAAATATTTTTATTAGCAACAAAATTTTGGATATTTTTTTCAAGTCTTCTACGTTCATCATATGATATTTTGTATAGATATTCTTCTTTTTTATCATCAGATAAACCAAAAGGAATTGATTTTATTAATGACTCATTTTTGAGCAAACTTCTATAACGAGGAGCAGAATTTATAACATAATCTTCTATTTCTTTAATGTTTTTTGTTTTTGCATCTTTAATGAAATCACTATACTCTTCTTCTAAAATAGAAGACAAAATTTGTTCTATTTCTTGAAAAGATGGCTGATTATCTCCAAATATATTGTTTCCTCTCTCCATAGGTATTTTAAACCCATTTCTTGTGCGATATGCAGTTTTATCAAGATAATCAGATACAACATATACATCAATAAAATATGAGTTTCCATTCACTGTTAGAGGAAAGCTGAATAAGCTATTTACATTTGCTATGTTTCGACCATTATTGACAACTCTTGAATTGGCACAGTAGTGTATATAGTGATTTTTTCGATTCCTACCCTTCAATGTTTTTAGGATGTATGCCTTGAATGAATAATTGTCAATTGTAAAATCTCTTTCTCTTTCTTTCGATACCTTATCAAACAATTCATTAATAACTTCTCCTTTAATTTCTTCACCGTCAATATCTAACAACTCTATCCGAGGGAAATCATTGCACAGATAATATATAAGACAATGATTCATTATTGAAGTAGATATTTCTTCTAACGTTTTGGCTGTTTTTTCTTTTATAACAGGATTAAAACAACCAATTAAACTAACAGATGTCTTATTTTCCTTTAATTTAGATTCTTCAATAGTTTTTTTTACAATTTCATTGCAGGCATCAAATTCAAAGCTCCTATCCATCCACTTCCCATTTTCAAAAAAGTTGCTCTCTACTTTGATTTTCTCAAATGCAGCTAATGCAGTAAAGCGACCAACGCCTTTACATCCAAAAGATTTATTTACTTTACTAAATGGAGTTTCAAATGATTGAAAATTTTCCTCATTAAATCCTTGTCCGTTATCTGTTACGACAATATCTTTTATCATTTTAGACCCCGTGATATCAGGTTCTGTAGGTAAGGCACCTCGTATTATTTTTATCTGAATTTTTCTTTCACCAAGAGGTATATTGCCTTTCTTTAACGCAATGATAGAATTTACGACACATTCATAAAGTGGCAGAAGTGCGTCATTTGGAGTTAGGTCAACAGATTCAACAATATTTTCAACAGGTACTTCCATTACATTTATATAATTTTATGTGTTTTCAAAGTTAGCACATTACCTTTAATTTCATATTATAGATAAAGAAATATACTATTTATACCTTTCATAGCACCTCATCACTTGTATCATTCCAAACATACAGCTTTTACGAGTTCTGAAACCATTATCATTTAACGTTGAGGTTATCTCATTCCATGTTTTACTATTACATAGAGGCACCATAAAAGATACAAAAAAAAAGAGATTAGAGTAATTACAAACTACCCTAATCTCTTTTTTATTTGTTTTTATAACCTTTTACAACGTGTGGAGCTTAATACTCATCCTCGTTAAAAAAGAAATCTTCTTTGCTTGGATAATCAGGCCAGATGTCTTCGATGGTATCAAAGATTTCATCTTCATCCTCAATTTCCTGTAGATTTTCTATTACTTCAAGAGGTGCACCCGAACGTTGGGCATAGTCAATCAACTCCTCTTTTGTTGCAGGCCATGGTGCATCTTCTAGTTTAGATGCCAATTCTAGTGTCCAGTACATAATATTTTTATTTATTTTTATTTTTTGCCAGTTTGCTTATATTTTCCGCAAAAATATAACAATATTTCTTATATCAAAGCCTGATTCCAAAATATTTCATTTCCTTTCTTATTGCTCTCTTTTCTAGCGAGTAAGAAAAAGTAGTCGGAGAGCCTGTTTATGAACATTAAGACCAGATCATCCACCGGATATTCTTCCTTCACTTTGTATACGCAACGCTCAGCACGTCGGCAAACGGTACGGCAGATATGTGCCCGTGCAGCCGATTCGCTTCCTCCCGGTAAGACAAATTGCCTCAACTGAGGTAGCTCGCTATCCATCCTGTCCATTTCATTCTCGAGGGTGGCTATATCTTTGTCTGTAATGATGCTGGCTGCTTTGGGTGGCATGGCTTCTGTCTCCGTTGCCAGATAAGATCCTACAGTAAACAACTTATGCTGAATAAAAGATAATATTTTCAAGTCGTGCTCATCTTCTATCTTTTCTGTAAGAAACCCGACAAACGAATTGAGCTCATCCGTCGTACCATATGCATCAAGCCTCACATGAGCCTTTATCACACGTTTACCTCCTACAAGGGAAGTTGTTCCTTTGTCTCCGGTTTTCGTATATATGCCACTTTTCTTCATTTTCGTTTAGTTTAAAAACTGATTTTATATTCCCATCGGTAAAGAGTATTGTCAAAAAATACAATACCAATGTTGAATAAGTCCAGTATTACTGTTCTGCTATCCATGCTTGCGATGCATTTCCATAACGCTTGGTTGCGTCTATTTGTTCTTATGCCTCTTACAATTATAAATGTTTTTTCGTGACAAATATCATCCAAGTATCTACAAACATCTGATGGTAAGAGACTATAGTTGTTTAAATCGATAAGAATACAGTCTTGCTTTTCTTGTAGTTCGGGTAGCTGTGGATTCGTCAATAACTCTATATTTCTGTTCCATTCACTGTATAAACGTTTGGCAATACTATATTTTCTCTCGCTTGTTTCTATACTTATACACTTTGTATTGCTCGATGGTGCCGTCATACAAAGTGTATTCACTCCATATCCTGCACCTATTTCGAGTATTCTCTCTGCATTGAAATAATTAACCAATCGAAATAAAAGTAAGTTGTACTTCTTCAAGTGCAAAAAAACATAAGGATCTATAATGGTTCTTATATCATCATAGATATGATAAGGTGTTTTTTCTTCAATTACTTTATTTATCAGGTTGAAAACAAAGGGAGAATGTATACCATGACCTCTATGATGGCGTATCTTATAAAGTATTTTTAACCCTGCTTTCGAGAGCTTGTATATGCGTGGCATATCAGAATAGCTTGACGTAATAGGTTAACTTACCGTAAATAACTCTGTTTGCCGATCTGGAAAAGTAGTCGGCCTTGCTGCTTTTATAAATATCTCCTAATCCGAAAGAGTATCTTCCTTCCAAAGCAAAATTACCGATACCCGTACGGAATTCTAGTCCGAGACCTGCCATTAAGGCATAATCGATTTTATTCTCAGCCATACGATAATATTGGTTGGTTTCGAATGACGGAGAAACTCCGCTAGCCAAATAGTTTTCGAGTTTGTCGTTTATTTTCTCACTGTCACTTATCAGAAATCCAATTTTAGGTCCCAGATTGAAAAAGAAGCGTACTTTGTTTCCGAAGTAGATATGCGTGAGTACGGGTAATTCAAAATAATTTAATTGGTGAGAATGTTCAAAACCTAAATTTGCAAATGCGTCATTCTTGCTGAAATTTTGTTCCCAACCTTCCTGACTATAGTTGAGCTCAGCAATGATACCGATGTTTTTTTCAGAGATGTATCGTATAGCTATACCTCCGTGATACTGCATCTGGTTTTTTGTCGAAATGCGCATCTTGTTGGCGTTTTCAGAGTTTGGGACGGATTGAAAATCCACAGATGAAAATGTGGGTCCGAATCCTACGCCTATGTTCCACTCAGGTTTGAAGTCTTTATTTTGTCCATACATAAATGAACCAAAAATAAAAGGTAGAAG
This sequence comes from Dysgonomonas sp. Shenzhen-Wh21, assembly GCF_043392705.1. Classification (NCBI taxonomy): domain Bacteria; kingdom Pseudomonadati; phylum Bacteroidota; class Bacteroidia; order Bacteroidales; family Dysgonomonadaceae; genus Dysgonomonas; species Dysgonomonas sp. Shenzhen-Wh21. Next base: position 47,868 of record NZ_JAIXHZ010000160.1, on the reverse strand, counting down.
CAATAATAATAAATATCTATTTACCATTTAATCAGTGATATCTATTTTTTCGAGACTGGAATTATCTTTATAGTGGATAAAGTATATACCGTTGTTTACATACCCTCCATTTTTTTCATTTACTTTTTCGAAGTAAATGCAAGACTGTAATGTAGGTACATTTATTTTGGATATATTATCTTCGAAAGAACTTCCATACTGTTTTAGTGCAGTTAAGAAGTAAAGACCTGTATCATATCCAAGATATCCCCATTTAGGGAACGAGTTAATCAGATTCTTATTGTACCACTGTTTGTAGTCATCCGCAAAGTTTTGCACAGCATTTTGCTGTTCGTTGAGGAAGAATATACTGTAAATGTACGCATCATATTTATGGAGATTTTCTACCTGACTGTTATACACCTGCCATTCGGGATAACCAAAGAGGCTGAACGAGGTATCATTCGAAACATTCAGCACTGCTGTTATTCTTCTTAATGTTGCTTCGGAAGAAGATGTCGGTACGATTATATTGTTTGTAGCATTTGTAGCAGCTTTGAGGTCTTCGCCCAAATTGCTCGATTTTGTGATTGTCTTTGATGGAATTCCCGCCTTGCTGAGGCTTTTCTTTAGATCGTTTACAAAATCTATTTTATCATTATTTGAGCCATCTTCCGACACGAAGATTATATTGTAATTTCTGAATCTTTTTACAAAAGCAGAAGTCACTTCAGGATACAATGATGAATGCGATGACGTCATTTGGAATAGCAGAGGTGTGCCTGTAATCTCGCTCGAAGAGCCAAAAGGTATCACATACTTTATGCCTGTTTTCTTAGAGAATTTGACTAAGGCGTCTATCTGTTGTTTCGATACTCCTCCTATAATGAGGTGCATGTTTTTCATCTCATTTGTTTCCAAGAGGCTTTCAAGTCTTTTGGTGTTTTTTTCAGAACCAGTATCGAATGTATATATCTCAGCATTCAGTCCCTTGCTTTTCAGGTCTTTCACTGCCAGTAAGAACCCTTCGTAGTACTCGGCAAGCTTGTCTTTCGATATACTTCCGCTGTTGTCTGTGAATGGCAAGAGAATACCTACTCTTACGGTTTCGCCTTTCGTAGCACGAGGAGCTTCGCTTTTTCGGGTGTTGTTTGTTTGCGATAAGTTGTTTTTAGATGTGGCTTCACCGGTAGGTATGATTATTGTCATACCGTTTCTTAATCCCTCTGTTCTGAGTGATGGATTGGCATCCAATAAAGCTTCAACGCTTACATTGTTTGCTTTTCCAATGCTATATAGTGTTTCTTTCTTTTGTACCTTATATTCTTTGTTTGACCTGCTTGCAGCTTGTCCGGCATAGTTTGAAGTAGAAGAGCTTCCTCCAAACATCGGAATTCGGATGGTCTTACCTATGCTGAAAGTACTTTCAGTAAGTCCGGGGTTTGCATTTTTCAGGTCATCTACCGATATTTTATAGAGGCGTGAAACCGAAAACAGCGTCTCTTTTGCTTCTATCAGGTGGTTGCTGTAACTTGCTACGGCTTTCGCTTTCGATAGCAGAAGTTTGTCACCAGCTTTAATGCCTTGTTCGGCCTTGGGGTTCAACTTATATATTTGCTGTACGGAAGTATTATGTGCGGCAGCAATAGAATATACAGTCTCTCCTTTGGCTACAGTATAAGTGGTAATTTCATCCTTCGGTGTTTGAGTAACGGAAATTGATGTATTATATGCATACGAAAGGCTTGAATGACAAGCTATCAGTATGAATGATAAAAATAATATAAGCTTCAATTTCATTTCTAAATATTGTTATATGGTTAATCGCAAAAGTACAAAAAAATGAATGTTATCTTGTTATTTCCTGTCGTGATGTTTATTATGAATTAATTTTCTAACATTTATTAGGCTTCAGGGTTGCTTGTAGAAGCGTTTCTACAACGGTTCTAATTTTTGTATAGTTCTTTAAAGTTTAATTATTTATATTTTTCCCAAAGTCCCGAATATACAATCTCCCGGCAGTTATCTATAAATTCAGACATATTGTCTTCATTCAAATCTTTTGTCGAGATCGGCTCGTGTATTATCAGTTCCAGTTTACAAGGGTTCAGGAAATATGTATTTATTTTCATCAGGTCGTAAGGTCCGTTTACGGTTACAGGAACAATCTCCAGATTCATTTCTTTGGCAATAATGAAAGCCCCCCTTTTAAATCGTCCCATCTTACCTGTTTTTGTGCGTGCACCTTCGGGAAAGATCACCATCGATGACCCTTCTTTCAATTCAGCTTCAGCCTTTACTATCGTATCTTTCATCGATTTGAGGTTGGACTGATCTACGAATACATGCCCTGCAATCTCGGATGCTTTTCCTACAAAAGGAAGTTTACGCAGTTCTTGTTTTTGAACCCATTTTATATTTTGATTCAGATACCCGTAGATCAGGAATATATCGAAAGCCCCTTGGTGGTTTGGTACGAATATATATGATTTGTTTGGATCCAGTTTCCCGTTTCTGACAACATTTATTTTACACAGAGCAAGTCTGCAAGCAAGTTTAGACCAATATTTCGGAGGATAGTACCCCCAGAAAGTCCTGTTGCCGACAAGACATCCGATCATGACGGTTACGGCCGTGACAATAGTAGCTAAGATGAAGATAGGAGCAAAAATAAATAGCTCATAGAGGAATAGAACAATTTTTTTCATACTCAAAATATTCCGTTTGTAATACAAAAATACATTATTTAATTTGAATACATTTTTCATCATGAGTAGTTAATCCTATTTATTTAAGAATATAAATGCAAAATTCTTGTTATCTTTGATTTAGGAAAGAGGAAAATAACAGATGGATTTTAAATTAACTTCAAATTATAGCCCAACAGGAGACCAGCCGGCTGCGATAGCTGCTTTATCCGAAGGGGTTTTACAAAATATTCCGTTTCAAACATTGTTGGGAGTCACCGGCTCAGGAAAAACATTTACGGTAGCTAATGTTATTCAAAATGTAGACAAGCCCACCTTGGTGTTAAGCCATAATAAGACACTTGCCGCACAGTTGTATAGTGAGTTTAAGACATTCTTTCCCGATAATGCGGTCGAATACTTTGTTTCATATTATGACTATTATCAGCCGGAAGCATATATTCCGTCTACGAATACCTACATAGAGAAAGATTTATCTATCAACGATGAGATAGAAAAGTTGCGACTGGCGACTACAACGTCTCTCTTATCGGGTCGTCGTGATATAATTGTTGTATCTTCTGTGTCTTGCCTGTATGGCATGGGGAACCCCGAAGACTTTGAAAGCTCTACAATTAGTTTAAAGGTGGGACAGAAAATTGTGCGTGATGTTTTTCTCCGATCATTGGTTAGCGCTCTGTATTCACGAAACGAAGTCGATCCCAAAGCCGGTAATTTTCGTGTAAAGGGCGATACAGTGGATGTTTTCCTTGCTTATGGAGATCCTATTGTGAGGGTTGTTTTTTGGGGAGATGAGATAGAGAGTATAGAATGTCTCGATCCACTCACCGGAATAAAGATCGATAGCTATAATGATTTTAGGATTTATCCTGCAAACCTATTCGTAACCACCAAAGACCGTATGGATAGGGCAATTGGGGAAATTGAGATAGATCTGGGACGTCAAGTAGATTTCTTTCAATCGATAGGAAAACCGTTGGAAGCTAAACGCCTTTATGAACGAGTAACTTATGATCTGGAAATGATCCGTGAAGTAGGACATTGCTCGGGTATAGAGAACTATTCGCGTTATTTTGATAATCGAAAACCGGGTACACGTCCATTCTGCTTGCTGGATTTCTTCCCAGATGATTTTCTTTTAGTAGTTGACGAAAGTCACGTGACGATTCCCCAAATACGGGCTATGTATGGAGGAGACCACTCCCGAAAGGAGAACTTGGTTGAATATGGTTTTCGTCTTCCTGCAGCTTTAGATAATAGGCCATTGAAGTTTGAAGAGTTTGAATCTCTTGTACCACAAACCATTTATGTGAGCGCAACGCCTGCCGATTACGAGCTGTTAAAATCAGAAGGGGTAATTGTCGAACAATTGATTCGTCCCACTGGTCTTTTAGACCCTCCGATTGATGTACGTCCGAGTTTAAATCAGATTGATGATCTGATGGAAGAAATACAAATGCGTGTTGAGCAGAATGAGCGTACACTTGTAACAACTCTTACAAAACGTATGGCCGAAGAATTGACGAATTATTTGTCAAACAACGGAATAAGCTGTAGCTACATACATTCCGACGTGGATACCCTCGATCGTATTCAGATTATGGATAGCTTGCGAACGGGAGAATTTGATGTACTTGTAGGTGTCAACCTTCTGCGTGAAGGGCTTGACTTACCCGAAGTTTCGCTTGTTGCAATCTTGGATGCTGACAAAGAAGGTTTTTTACGTTCACATAGATCTCTCACTCAGACAGTAGGTCGTGCTGCCCGTAATGTAAATGGAAAGGTCATTTTCTATGCCGATAAGATTACGGATAGTATGGCAAAGACTATCAATGAAACCAATCGCCGACGAGAGAAGCAGATGGCATATAACGAGGAGCATGGTATTGTACCTAAACAAATACAGAAAGCCCGCACGTCCGTCTTTACGCAGCGTAAGGAGGAAGAATTAGCTATTCCTCAGCCATACAGTCAAGATAGTATACTTTCTATAGCTTCGGAAGACCAGATGCAGTATATGAGTGCAGAGGAACTAAAGAAAGCTATTGCAAAAGCAAAAAAGCAAATGTCTGCGGCTGCTAAAAAACTCGAATTTCTTGAAGCTGCTCAATACCGTGATCAGGTGATTAAATTAGAAGATGAATTAAAAAGCAAAGGGAAGTGATCAGCTTCCTTTTTTCTTTTGTATTTCCGCCGCTTAATTATTTCTTTATTCCTACCGATTTTATCTCATATAATCTCCGAAAAATAATAGCGTTTTGTTAAGTTTTTTATTTTCATTAACTTAGCGTATGGCGGTGTTGGTAAAGTCTAAGATTTGTTATTTATCATGCTTTTGCCTCGCTATTTGTAAAGTTTCTATAAAATATTTGTAAATCTGCACTTTAAGTGTTATATTTATCTATTTCACATAAATATGACAGTTTTCCAAAACTACATGTGAGGTGATTTTTGGTGAAGTAGAAGAATATTCTGCTTCTTTAAAAATTTGCATTAATCGCACAATTAAATTAAAAAATCAAATAAAATGAGTGTACAACAAACAACTCCTAAAGCAGGGAGAAGAACTGCTATGAAAAGGTCTGAAAGACAGACTCCGGAAGATACGTTAAGAAGAATAATAGAAGAACACAAGAAAGATATGGGAGAGACAGTATGGCTGAAAATTGATGACAGAACTCATATCGAAGTGGCTGCCAGTCTGACCGAAGATGAGCGAAACAAAAGAGTAGAAAATTATCTCGAAAATATAGGTCGCAGATAGTAAGAGCGATAAAATATAAAGGGTAATTATTTTTTTCAATAACATTATAAATCAATTGTATATATTATGAAAGTAGCATTAATTGGGGCAACCGGGTTTGTGGGTTCTCAACTATTAGAAGAATTGTTGTCGAGGGATCATGAAGTGACAGCGATTGCACGAAATGCTGATAAAATCACAGTGAAGAATGATAAGCTAACCGCTGTGAGTGTTGATATCAAAGATACAGATGCCCTTACAGAAGTATTAAGAAATAATCAGATGGTAATATCTGCATATAATGCCGGTTGGGACAATCCGAATCTTTATAACGATTATATTGATGGTTATGAATCGATACAAAAAGCGGTTCGTGCAGCAAATATCAGACGCTATTTTGTAGTAGGCAATGCCGGGACTCTATATATAGGAGGAACTCAATTGGTAGATACTGATGATTTCCCCGCTAAAATGAAAGAAGGCGCAAAAGCGTCACGAGATCATTTTGATAAGCTGAGGCGAGAAACATATCTGGATTGGGTATACCTTTCTCCACCTACAGAAATGAATGAAAATATAACTACAGGGCGAACAGGCCGATTCAGAATGGGAAAAGATGAACCTGTTATGAGAGATGGCACGGCTTCTATTTCTGTTCAGGATTTGGCTATCGTTGTTGCTGATGAGGTTGAAAACAGAAAACACTCCCGTCAGCATTACACTGTAGGATACTAATTGCTTAGTATACACGACTATACTATAAATACCGAACGGGTACAATGTTAATGTTACATTGTACCCGTTTTTTATTCTATATGACGTTATTTATGACCTATAAAAGCCTTTAGGAGAGGTTATACCTCTTTTTTATCATACTCTTTCTTTTCTTTTTTCTCTAAGGTTTTTTCTCGTTTATCCTCTTTCTCGTATGCTTCAACAATTCTTTGTACCAGTTTATGACGGACGATATCTGCTTTGTCAAATTCAATATGACCAATGCCTTTCACGTCTTTGAGTACCCGTAAAGCATGTTTAAGCCCTGACTGTTGAGACGTAGGAAGGTCTATTTGAGTAACATCGCCTGTTATAATCATCTTTGCATTCATCCCAAGGCGTGTCAGAAACATTTTTATCTGAAGTACAGTTGTGTTTTGTGCTTCGTCAAGTATGATTACTGCATCGCTTAGAGTTCGTCCACGCATAAAGGCTAAGGGCGCAATCTGTATTGTTTTATTCTCAATATAGTCTTTTAGTTTGGCAGGAGCAATCATATCTTCCAGCGCATCATACAGTGGCTGTAGATAGGGATCTATTTTTTCTTTCATATCTCCCGGCAGAAATCCAAGCTTTTCTCCGGCTTCAACAGCAGGACGACTCAGAATAATCTTTTTTACCTCTTTGTTTTTCAATGCTTTTACAGCCAAGGCGATTGCCGTATATGTCTTACCCGAGCCCGCAGGACCGATACCAAATACCATATCATTTTTATAAAAGCTATTTACAAAATTCTGTTGGTTTGGTGTGCGTGCAGAGATAGGCTTGCCATTCACTCCGTATATAATCAGATTCTCTTGCTTGACAACATTGGGAGAGTTGCCTTTAACGATATCTATAATGTCTTCTTGAGTTAGCTTATTTCGGTCGACAGAGAATTTCTCCAACTCTCTGATCTTTTCTTCGAATAAAGGAACATCTTCTGCATTTCCTGTTACTTTGATAGCGTTTCCCCGTGCAACGATATGTAATTTAGAAAAGAGCGTTTTTATTAATTGTAAATTGGAATTATTTATGCCGAAAAAGACTACAGGGTCTACGTGTTCTAAAATAATTATTTGTTCTATCATTCAGTTTAATTATCAACAAAGTACCATAATGATTTTAATTTGGTTAGTCGGGTTTTATATAATGTAATGGTTCACAAATATAATTATAATCTTCAATATTTTAGGTTTTTCTTAATTTAAACAAAAATGTATTTTGGAAAGTCAATCTTTCTTGTTTCAAAGAAACGCTGAAGCAAAATATTATTGCTGTTATAGAAAACAAAAAATCGTGTAAGTCTCACTTACACGATTTTCTAAATATTAAAATTTTGGTTTTATTTTATATCATTCAATAAGCCAACTTTACCTTCTTTTACCAGTTTGAGGATTAACTCTCCAAACAAAGTGTTTTGCCAAGCAAACCATTCACGAGTAAATTTGTTCGGATCATTTACATTAAATGATTCATGCATAAATCCTGTATTTGCATCGGTGTCTATCAGCATTTTTATGCACCATTTTATTTCCTGATCATCCTTGCTTGTAAAGGCTTTCATCATAAGACTCATAGGCCATGCCATGTCGTAACCGATATGCGGACCTCCGATTCCTTCTCCCGCTTTTCCACGGAAGAAATAAGGATTGTCTTCGCTCCACACATATTTGCGTGTGTTTTGGTAGATAGGGTCATTTGCATCTACATCTCCCAAGTATGGCATAGCCAAAAGGCTTGGAACATTTGCATCGTCCATCAATAGGTGATTACCAAAGCCATCAACTTCGAATGCATAGATTTTACCATACTTCGGATGGTTATAAACGGCATGTTCTTTTAATGCTGTTTCTACTTCCTGAGCAAGAGCGCTACACTCCTTAGCCTGGGCAGGTTTTTTGTTTACCTTGGTCAATATTTCGGCTGCTTTTCTGAGAGAAGATACAGCAAAGAAGTTAGATGGTACAAGGAATTGCAGAGTGGTTGCATCATCCGATGGACGGAATGAAGAAACGATTAAACCTACAGGCTTCACCGGAGCACCCAATCCTCCATTGTTTAATGTATCCAACGCTCTGTCTGTTACACGAAGGAAAGAGTAAGGACCTACACCGTCTTTGCGTTGTTGTTCTTTAAATGTTTGTAAAACCAGTGTGATTGCTTGTAGCCATTCTTCATCGAAGATGCTTGTATCACCTGTGGTTTTCCAATAGTGATATGCTAAGCGGATAGGGTAGCATAGCGAGTCAATTTCCCATTTGCGCTCGTGCAATTCCGGCTTCATCGCTGTACCGTCCGACATCCACTGATGATCGGGGTTCGGATCATACGGATCAAGAAACGCATTTGCATACGGGTCGATGATTATGCATTTAAACTGACGGCGGATAACTCCCGCCAACATCGCTTTTAATTCAGGATCGCTATTTGCTAACTGTACATAAGGCCAAACCTGAGCTCCTGAATCACGTAGCCACATCGCATGGATATCTCCTGTATATACGACAGTGTCATCTTTTCCGTTGCTCTTTCTATGCCTTACAGTTGTGTCAAGTGTATTCGGAAAACAGTTTTCAAACATCCATGCCAGTTTTTGATTTTTCAGCATTTTTTTGATGCGTACTATTTCGCTTTCTACGGCTTTGGATTTGAATAGACGTTTGTCTACCGCAGGACGATTGCTTTTGTAAGGATCATCCTTTTTGATAGCAGTGTTATCTTGAGATAAAACTGTATTGTTTTCTAATTTGATCAAGGTACTAGCTTCGGCCGACATTGCTGTCATACTGGCTAGACATAGTCCTATGATCCCTTTTTTTATGTAGTTATTTTTCATAATTAGTACATGTTTCTAAAAAACATTTAATCAATAATCTATTTTCGGGTACCGAATTTAATCAAAAATGAGAAGATAACAATAGTCGGTTTCATCTCTAATAAGGCAGATAGATTTTCTTTTTTATATAAGAATCTAAACTGACTCATTATCAGATTGTTTTTTCTTAATGCATTAATCTCTCCAAATGCTTTCCGGAGAGGAAATAGCAGGATGGCTTGACGAGAAGCACTATAAAATGAGCGAACTACATTTCTGGATAGGAAAGCATTGCATTTGCTTTCGCCAATTCCTTTACTTTTCAGGAATTTATACAATTCTTCAAAAAATGCAATTCTATTTTTGATGGATCGATAAGCGTATACTTTCCCTGTATTGTTAGAATGAAAGACATGATAATATAAAAAGTCGGGAACAAGCCCGATCTTATCTATTTTATCGTATACATTTATGAAAAAAATGCTGTCTTCGGAACAAATGTTTCTTGAATCTAAGAAAGATAGCGCATTTTGTTTCAGAAAATCAGCTTTATACAGATGGTTCCATATAACGCACGAAATTTTATCGCTGCATATATTTTCATAAAACCACTCTTTATCCGTTACATTTGCAGAATTATCGGGATATTTATATCCTTCTTCTACATATTCGGATTTTACTTTATAAACACACAGAAAGTTACACCTTACAACATCTAAACGTTCTTCTTCGGCTTTTTGATATAACAACTCATACATATCAGGCTCGCAATAATCGTCGTGATCGAAGAAGCCGATGTATTTTCCTTTGGCTGCTTCTATTCCTTTATTCCTGCTGATTCCTGTATGCAGATTTTCGCTGTTATAAATCAGTACTATTCTCTTATCTTTTGCAGCAAAACCTTCCGCAATATTATTGCTCCCGTCGGTAGGGCAGTCGAGAACCAAGATGATCTCAATCTCTTTCAATGTTTGGCTAACAATAGAAGTCAAACATTTTTCAAGATATTTGCCCGCATTATGAACAGGAACAATAATACTGACTTTAGGCTGCTCCATCTCTTATTTTTTCTTTTTTGTATTCGTTACCTTATATTCTTTCGAGAACGAATATGGCAAGTCGCTGTCGCTTGTTCCTCTGTTTTGGTTGGCAGTAGGAGACATTTTATAGCTGATGTTTGCCCCGCCAAGAAGGTCTCCGTGTGTCACGTAGTTCTTTGTATATGGTTGTCCATTTACTGTCATGCTCTCCACATAGCGGTTTGCTTTGCTGTTGTTATCTGCCTTGATTGTTACTTTCTTTCCGTTCTCTAGGTTTAGAGTTACGGATTTGAATAGTGGCGATCCTAGGATATACTCATCTGAACCCGGACACACAGGGTAGAATCCTAATGCAGAGAATACATACCAGGCAGATGTCTGACCGTTATCTTCGTCACCGCAATATCCGTCAGGATTAGGTGTATATAATTTATCCATCACCTCACGTACCCAGTATTGGGCTTTCCAAGGCTCGGCTGAATAGTTGTACATATATATCATGTGTTGGATCGGCTGGTTGCCATGAGCATAGTTACCCATGTTCATAATCTGCATTTCGCGGATCTCATGAATCACACCTCCGTAATAGCTGTCATCAAATAATGGCGGTACGTTGAATACTGAGTCCATCATGCGGTTGAAACCTGCTTTGCCTCCCATCAGGTCGATCAATCCTTGAGGATCGTGGAATACCGACCATGTGTAGTGCCAGCTGTTACCTTCGGTGAAAGCATCACCCCATTTCAACGGATTGAAAGGAGATTGGAACTTACCATCTGCATTCTTTCCTCTCATCAACTTATGTTCAGGATCGAAAAGGTTTTTATAGTTCATCGCACGCTTAGCGTAGATTTCGATTTCTTTTTCAGGTTTACCCAGCTTCTTACCGAACTGATAGATACACCAATCGTCGTATGCATATTCGAGTGTACGTGCTGCACTCTCTTTGATCTTCACATCGTAAGGTACGTAACCCAGTTTGTTGTAGTGTTCCCAGCCTAAACGTCCGGTAGAACTTACAGTAGGATGTACAGCGTTTGCTCCGTGAACGACTGCTTGCCACAGCGTTTCAGCATCGTATCCACGAAGTCCTTTCAGGTAAGCGTCGGCTACTACAGAAGCTGAATTGTTACCCACCATGCAACCACGGTGACCGGGACTTGCCCATTCCGGTAAGAATCCGCTTTCTTTGTAGGTGTTCACTAATCCTTCTTGCATCTTGGTGTTCATTTCCGGATACATCAAGTTAAGGAATGGGAACAAGCAACGGAAGGTATCCCAGAAGCCTGTGTCTGTAAACATATAGCCGGGAAGAACTTCTCCGTTGTAAGGGCTGTAGTGTACCACTTCGTTCTTTGCATTTATCTCATAAAAAGAGCGAGGGAATAATACCGAGCGGTATAGGCAAGAATAGAATGTACGAAGATTATCGATGTTATTGTCTTCTACTTCGATACGTCCTAATGTTTTGTTCCATTCTGCACGTCCTTGCGCAGTTACCTGGTCGAATGATTTTCCGTCCAATTCTTTCAGATTTTGTTCTGCTTGTTCAGGGCTGATGAACGAAGAAGCAATGCGGGCATGTACTTTTTCTCCTCTCTTGGTAGAGAAGCCGATAATACCACCTGCGTGGCTGTCTTTAACTTCCAGACTTTTGGTAGAAAGAACTCCTCCGGCAACAGAAGCTGTATATGTAAATGGTTTGTCGAAAACGATTACAAAGTAATTTTTGAAGTTTTCAGGTACACCACCACTGTTACGTGTTGTGTAACCTATAATCTTGTTTTCGGCAGGAATAATTTTTACGTAAGACCCACGGTCGAAAGCATCAACTACAACGTATGAGTTTTGCTCTTCGGGGAAGGTAAAACGAAACATAACCGCACGAGATGTAGGAGCCATTTCGGTAACTACATCGTGATCGGCAAGATAAACCGAATAATAGTATGGTTTAGCTATTTCCGCCTTGTGTGAAAACCAGCTGGCACGTCTTTCCTGATCAAATACAGGCTTGCCTGTTACCGGCATGATAGAAAATTGACCATAATCATTGATCCATGGACTTGGCTGGTGTGTTTGTTTGAAGCCGCGAATTTTGTCGGCATCGTAGGTATATGCCCAGCCATCGCCCATTTTGCCGGTCTGAGGCATCCAGAAATTCATTCCCCAAGGCATCGCGATAGCCGGATAGGTGTTACCCGTAGATAACGAATACTTCGATTGGGTGCCGACTAAAGGACTAACATAGTCGACCGGCTCATAATTCTGAGATTGAATAGTCCCCAGAAAGCCAATTAATGCTAGGAATAGAATTCCTATTTTCTTTTTTTTCATTGTTGATTGAGGTTTTTAAGTTGCTTTTATGATTTTGTGATATTTAGATGTTTTGTTTTGAAACTTGAACTGCATTGTTTAGATAATAACATTTATACTCACTTAGAGAAGCGAGAGAAACTCATGCTAAAAAGGTTGTTGAAGTATATTAAAAATAAACTTGCAGTTAAAATTTCTATTCTCATCGGGCATTGAAAAATAATCATTTCAAAAATACATTAACAAAGGGAATTAGTACTTAGGTTTAAATTAATATTAACAAAAAAGACTATTCGTTCATGTTAATTAACAACTTCGTTTTATCTATCTTTTCTTTCATCGGTAATTCTGCGTTTATCCAATGGATATGTATTCCTCTTTTTTCCATTCCTCTAAACCATGTCATTTGTCTTTTTGCAAACTGATGGATAGCAATTTCCAATTGCGAATACATATCTTCGTAGCTCAACTGCCCGAGGACATATAGAGTAACATATTTATATTCCAATCCGTAATAAATTAGGTCGTCAGCTTTTACTCCTTGAGAGAGAATATCTTTTATTTCTTCTATCATACCATCCTCGAGTCGGGCTTTAAGACGGTCTGATATTTTCTTTCGACGTAATTCACGGTCGATATCTACGCCTATAACTAAACTATTGAGGGGAGGAAATTCGTTCTGTTCCAACGGGTGAGCCTTTTTGTACTCTTCTATTTCTATTGCTCTTATTGCTCTTTGAGCTGTATCGACATCAGTTTTGTTATGTAACGTTTTATAGCTCTCTAGTATTTGTGTGAGTGCTTGTAGACTATAGTCTGCATATTTTGATCTGAGTTCTTTATTTTCGGAAACGTTTACCAATGAATATCCTCTAAGTACCGATTCTACATAGAGCCCCGATCCTCCACATAGGATAGGGAGTTTGCCTCTGATTTTCATATCTGTGTATACATTGTGAAAATCGTGCTGATACTCGAATATATTATATTTATCGCCGGCTTCCCGAATATCAATCAGATGATAAGGTATCTCTTCTCCGTTTATTGCATAATCAGACAGATCTTTTCCTGTTCCAATATCCATCGAGCGATATACCTGTCGCGAGTCTCCGCTTATGATCTCAGTGTGGAGTGTATGTGCCAGATGGCAGGCAAATGCTGTTTTGCCTGATGCCGTTGGTCCTATAATGGTGATTAGATCATAATTCTTCATAAGTACAAAGTTAGAATGAAATTTATATTTTCACTTATAATAGGATATCTGATTCCTTCTTGTGTCTCAAAAAATGACAAAACTGACAGGCATTTATATTCTGTTTCTCATATAAAAGCTATTTCTATGTAAATAAAAGATAAAAATCCTTATTAAAGTAGGTATTAAGGTTTCTAAACCCGAAAGAAATTTAAGAACTTAGTTATCTTTACACAATTAATTATTTGTACTTCTATAAGATATGAGTGGTAAGTTAAAAAAATCACTTTATATTTGTAGGCTAAAACAAAAAAAGAGACTCTATAAATTAACGAATGAAAGAAGGAAAAAGCTTAGTAAACAATATTGTGGCTGCATGCCAAGAGAAGAAAGCTAAAAATATCGTCATTGTCGATATGACAGAATTACCGGGTACTATTTGTCAATATTTTGTGATTTGCGAAGGAAACACTCCTATACAAGTATCTGCTATATCAGAAGAAATTGTTGATTACCTCAAGAAAAAGAAAAAAGAACGCCCTTTACTGATCGACGGATTACGTGAAAGCCGTTGGGTTGGTATAGATTATGGTACGGTTATTGTTCATGTATTTGTGCCCGAATTGCGTGATTTTTATAATATCGAACATTTGTGGGCGGATGCAAAACTAGAATCAATCCCTGATATTGATTGAGATAAAGCATATTTAAACAAATCTTATTTACGCTTGTTATAGTTTTGAAAACAAACTAAATCACACATTGTGAGGAAAAAATATGGATAATTATAATAAAGGAGAGAATAGCCCCAAAAAACCAAATCTGAAAGGACCTAAAATTCCATTCAATCTCTATTGGGTATACCTCATTGTATTTGCTGCCATTATAGGTATGTATTTCTTTTCGGATAACACCGTAACGAAAGAAGTTCCCTGGTCCGACTTTCAGGGGTATGTAAAAAATAATAGTGTCAACAAAATAATAGTAGACAGGAAAAACAGTACCTTAAAAGCTTTTGTAAGACCTGATTCTGTAAAGAGCGTGTTTAAAGGCGAAGCCGACAGGGCAGGTACTAATCCGGCTATTATTGTTCGTATTCCTTCGGCAGACAAGTTTGCAGACTTCTATGAAACAGTGAGAGCCGAATATAAATATGATATTGATGTCAGCTACGAAGATAGTACCAACCCTTTAGAAATCCTTGTCGGGTTTTTGCCTGTGATTCTTATTTTTGGTTTGTTTATCTATATGATGCGTCGTATGTCGGGCGGAGGTTCCAGCGGAGGCGGAGGAGTATTCAGTGTTGGAAAATCCAAAGCTCAATTATATGATAAAGGTTCAGATCTTCGTGTTACATTCAAAGATGTTGCCGGATTGTCTGAAGCTAAAGAAGAAATAGAGGAAATCGTTGAATTCCTGAAAAATCCTTCCCGTTATACCGAAATTGGTGGTAAAATACCAAAAGGAGCGTTGCTTGTTGGCCCTCCCGGAACAGGTAAAACATTGCTTGCAAAAGCTGTTGCCGGAGAAGCTGATGTTCCGTTCTTTTCATTGTCAGGTTCTGATTTTGTAGAAATGTTTGTCGGAGTTGGAGCTTCTCGTGTAAGAGACTTGTTTAAGCAGGCAAAAGAAAAATCGCCTTGTATTATATTTATCGATGAAATAGATGCGATTGGACGTGCTCGTGGTCGTAACCTGAATATGGGTTCGAATGATGAGCGTGAGAATACATTAAATCAGTTGTTGACTGAAATGGATGGTTTTGGTACAAACAGTGGCGTTATTATTCTTGCAGCAACAAACCGTGCTGATATCCTGGATAAAGCCTTACTGCGTGCCGGACGTTTCGACCGTCAGATAACAGTTGACCTACCCGATTTGAACGATCGTAAGGAAATATTTAAAGTACATCTCCGCCCTGTTAAGATTGACGACACGGTTGATGTAGAGTTCTTGTCAAGACAGACTCCTGGATTTTCCGGTGCTGATATAGCTAACGTTTGTAACGAAGCTGCACTGATTGCTGCCCGTAAAGGGAAGAAGGTTGTGCAGAAGGAAGATTTTACGAATGCAGTAGACCGTATTATTGGTGGGTTGGAGAAAAAGAATAAGGTAACAACCTTAGATGAACGTAAAACAATCGCAATTCATGAGGCGGGACATGCTACGCTAAGCTGGTTCTTGCAATATGCAAATCCATTGGTAAAGGTTACCATTGTTCCTCGAGGTAAAGCCTTGGGTGCTGCATGGTATCTGCCGGAGGAAAGACAAATCACTACCAAAGAGCAAATGTTGGACGAAATGTGTGCTTTGCTTGGAGGTCGTGCTGCCGAAGAGGTGTTTATCGGTCATATATCGTCGGGTGCTGCTAACGACTTGGAACGTGTAACGAAGCAGGCTTATGCGATGATTTCATATCTTGGTATGAGCGAAAAGATGCCTAATTTGAGTTATTATGACTCATCGGGTGAGGCTTACGGCTTTACAAAACCATATAGTGAAGAAACGGCTCTGTTGATAGATACAGAAGTTAGGAATATGATCAGTGAGCAATACGAGCGTGCGAAGAAACTGCTCCTTCAACATGCTGACGGACATGGAAAACTAGCAAACTTGTTGATTACAGAAGAGGTTATTTTTGCTGATGATCTTAAGAAAGTATTTGGTGAACGTCAATGGGTTTCTCGTTCGGAAGAATTATACAAAGAAGCCGAAGAGTTGCCTGATAATATAGAAATAGAGATAAAGAAGAACGAAGATGTCCCCGGAGTTATTTCGGAAGAGGATCAGTCGGAATAATTCATTGTCTTAATTTATAAATGTTTACAAGTATATCAATTTAAAAATATACTTTAGTAAAAGAAAGGATGTTGTTAAATCCAACATCCTTTCTTTTATATTTAGGACTTAAGGTACATAACTTACACAACTACAAAAACTGATACGATATGCAAAACTAACAACACTTGTTATTGCGAGTGTATTTGCAAAAATAAGTCAACGATTGCTGATTTATTTACCTGAGAATGACGAATTAGCTGAATATCCTCTGTAATAGGGAAACATGATATTCTTATTTTTACTACTTTTGCCTCAAACTAATAAAACTTTATTATTTTGAGATTACCTAACATTGCCGTTCGTATTATTGCCGGAGCCGTATTTGTAGGGCTGTTACTAGGTGGTATCCTTATAAATGAATATACTTTTTGTATTATATTCTCTCTCATAACTGTATTGTCGTTATATGAGTTTTATGGATTGATCGAAAAAGGAGCAAAGGTTCCCCTCACCCGGGTATGGAATGTGCTTGGAGGTTTTTCCCTTTTTATCGGTAGTTTTTATTATTATACAGTCGATGCTTCTGTTGTAACTTTTGTACCTTATTGTATCTACATCTTAGTTTTATTTGTTGGTGAATTGTATCTTAAGCGTCCCGACCCTATACGCTCTATCGCATATTCTTTGTTGGGGCAATTTTATATAGCCGTGCCTTTTTCCCTCACTAATTATCTGGTTTTTGCCTACACTCCGGGAAGCTATCACTATGTATATGTCTTAGCTTTATTGGTGTTTATTTGGGTAAATGATTCATTCGCTTATCTCACAGGAATGGCTTTTGGTAAACATCGTTTATTTGAACGTATATCTCCTAAAAAATCGTGGGAAGGTTTTATCGGAGGGGCTGTAGTTTCTATCGGGTCTTCATTCATTTTTGCTCATTATTATCAAAATCTGTCCACTTTGGGCTGGATAGGATTTGCAGCTATAACAATCATATTCGGGACATGGGGCGACCTTTTCGAATCGCTTATTAAACGCACCTTAGGTATAAAGGATTCGGGCGGAATGATACCCGGACATGGCGGTATCCTCGATCGATTCGATAGCACAATATTGGCTATACCTGCTGTTTTCTTATACCTGATTTTGATTAACTATTCTAAAAGTTGCTTCTAAAAAATATTGATTTCAGATATTTTGTTGTTAACTTTACTATGCTTTAACTAGTTCTTAAATAAAACGTAATAATATGACAAAGAAAGTATTAGCCATAACTCTAGTTGCTGCGGTCTCAAGTGTTGCGGTATATGCCTATATTCAGAAAAAGAAAAAAGACAGACGTAAAAACCTATCAGTCAACTTTATTTAAAAAGCTTTGGTTTAAGACTCGCTATTATTAACTAGACAGCTACAATTAAAAGAATTGTAACAGTAAAGGTATTACCTCATACGAGTCCATTATAAAGGAAGCATATTCATGTTTTTAATAAAACCAGGATGATTGATGAACTTTACAATTTCTATTTGGATAAAGATGAGCCTCAAAAAAGCTGCTTGCTGGCATTGCGAAGTATCATATTAACCCAAGACGAGTGTATTTCCGAAACACAGAAGTGGGGAATGCCTTGCTTCTGTTATAAGACGAAAATTCTATGTTATCTTTGGGTTGACAAAAAGACAGATGAACCATATATCCTCTTCGTTGAAGGAAAATACCTGAACCATCCCCAATTGGAAGCGGGTAGCAGATCTCGGATGAAAATATTCAGAGTTGATCCAAATCAAGATTTACCTCTTGAGGTAATAAAAGAGTTTTTGAATGATGCTTTGGAGCTTTATACGAGTGGTAAGATAAAGTGAAGGATCAATTCAGCTCGCTTACGTCATTTATTCCGTTGCGGTCAAATAATACCCTATATTTTTTATAATATTCATCCTCGTCGGATTTACATTGTATAATAAAGTACAATGAATATACCTTATTTCCTTCTATCGTTTCATATCCGTTCTCTGCATCTGATAAGTAGAGTGGGATAAATGGATTATCCATCTTATGTGTGAAATTTATCAAGTGGAAACGGGTAATATCATTAATTCCCGAGAGGCGATACTCTTTGTATTTTTCTATCTCATCCTTTGATAGGTTTACCCATTTTCGATATAAAATTATTTTTTCATCATACACCTGGTTTTCTGCTTCTACCAATGGGGTTCTCGCTCTAATATTTCGTACTTCATCCGGCAACTTATTTTCCTCTATAAAATCGAATGCCTCTTTTATCCAACCAATCTCTTGCTTACGTATACTCAGCTTTAGTTTAGAGTCAAAGTATTTTTTACCCAGCTTAGACGAAAAATAGTAGCGCATCATATCTTTGATCCTATCTTTGAACATATAACTAAAGACAAGGATTACAAAAAGGTCGGTAGTGAAATTTCCAAAACGCAGTGTGGCGAAGAAAGATACCATCGTAGCAAATATCATAGCGATTCCCGCTGCAACACTGTAGTATAGCTGTTGGGCAAAAAGCCCGTCTTTCTTTCTGATAATCTGTAAGAACAGGTCGCTTTCAACGAATTTTTTCAGAATATTCCGTTGCGTGATTACTAAACTATTGTGTTTTTCCTGTCCTTTCTCAAGTAGCATAAACCCTCTTTTCTTTTTATGGGCTTTTTCCCTTTCAATTAAGGTGTATAGCTTTTCTTTGATTGTCTCGAATATCGGTTTGCCTTTTAGTATTTTCATAATCTGAAAGGCATATTGTTCTATGATATTACCCAGAAAGTCATCTCCGAATAGAAACAACTCCCGCTGTTGCTTTGTCATTTCGGGATTAGAAAGTTCTTCCCACTTTTCCCTGTACTGTAAGGCTATTTCATTCACGTTGGCAATATAAGCCTCTACGTGAGAAACTATTTTTTCGTCTGTTGCCGTGCTTCCGATAATCTGTACATGTCGCCGCAATGCACTTTTTACGATGCAGACGAACATCTTTATTTGGTAAGAAAAACTTTCTGTAAGATCTTCATTGTTCGGGTCTACAGCCAGATCATCCAATGCTTTCTGTAAGCGGGGAAGAGGGCCACGTCCTGCCTTTAGTATTTCTTCGAGAGAATAAACGGGGGTAATCAGGCGAAGGTTATTTTTTACATCTCTGTAAAAGTCATCTTTCTTATATGTAGACCTATTGATGTCTAGGCTGTTAGGGAGGAATATCCACGTATTGATCCTGAATTCATTTATATCCTTTTGGTGTTGGTCTGTTATAAAACCAATTTTGAATTCTAAGGCGAAATTATCGTGAACTTTTACTTCTGTATCTATCATACTTTCTCCTCCTTTTGCTAAATATAATTCGAATTTAAGAAGAAAAGCTTACAATCACCATTTAGAATAAGGAAGTTTTGTCAGAGAAGAATTATAGTAGCGGAGATCGCCTGTTACTTCTTCTCTAAGCCAGTTGGGCTTTTCAAACTGTTCGTTTTCTGAAGAGAGCTCGATCTCAGCCATAACAAGACCTTGGTTTTCACCGTTGAATTCATCTACTTCGAAGGTATGCCTGCCGCTCTTTATATAATACCGGATTTTATCTATAATTCCCGGTTCGCACAATTTTAGTAATTCCCGGGCATCCTTTATCGAAATTTCTTTTTCCCACTCAAAGCGCGAAATGCCTGATTCGTTGCTTATCCCTTTGATTGTGATGTATGCTTTTTCCCCTTTTATCCGCACTCTTACCGTGCGTTCCTTTACCGAAGAAAGATATCCTTGCACAATCTCTTCGTGTGCATAGGCATATTCTTTGTAGTTTCCTTCGACCAGAAACTTACGTTCAATCTCCAAAGCCATATTACTGGATAATTTGTTTTACAGCTCCCAGCTCAGGATAGAAAATCACTTTGATTGGTAATTTATTGTTATCAAACATTTTCGGTGTCAGCACATCCTGAATTCCATATTGAACGATGTCGCATTCTTTTTTTACATAATCCTTGCTGTTGTATGTTATTTGCAAGCTGGCTTTGTTCGGGATATTGTATATGATTCCGGCAGAGAATTTCTTCTCCAGCTCTTTTTGTTCTTTAGGTGTCAGTATTTGTTCTTCTCTCGGGTCTTTGTTTTTGAGAGACAAATATACCGGTGCTCCTGCCAGATCGTTGGCATCCACGACTCCCAGCTTAGACGAAAATCTGAAAATGATTCGATTCTCTATATTTTTTGTATCGGGGATTATCGTAAATTCTCTTGTGCCTGTTTCTTTTGTTTCAGTTCCTGCAAACATTGCGGTGAGTGCCTTTTCTTGTTCATCAAGTTGAGTCATTACCAGTTTGTAAGCGTTGCCATCAGGAGGCATATTGTCTGCTTCGCCTGTAATTATATTTGTGCGGCTTTCACGCAATCGGTAGATTTGTTTTGCGATCAGTTCGGCTTGTTTTGCTGTAGAACCTGCACGTAGAATCTCTTCGGAGAGGAAGCTTCGCGGGTTTAATGTCGTTTCACTCACTTTAGCCGGAGCTTGTATTGCTTCTTCTTTGGGGAAAGTATAGTCGTCGTTGATCGCACATATCACGCCATCCTTTGTCAGTGTGACAAAAGGTGCAGTTGTATTCGATCGAAATTCTACCAGATAAGACTTGTCTTTATCTACTATTCCTTTTGTGGTAGCATCTATATTGTCGATAGTGTAGGTTACGCTATTTTCGGTTATGGGATTGGTTATGCTCAAGTATCGCTCGGCATATTGATAAAATTCACCGGCTTTTTTCGTGGTCGTTGTATAGTTTACGGTGACTATAACAGAGGTTTTCGGTAACGAGTACGCCACACCATAATCATTTCCTTTCACTGCACTCATTTTAACGGTGTTCTGTGCAGGTAATGTGAGAGCTCCTATTGCAAGCAAAAGAAATAAGCTTAGAGACTTCATTCGTTCTTTATTTTATAATATTAGTCTCACAAAGCTAATTATTTTTTATGGATTTCCGACCTACAACTATCTAAACCTTAAAGCTTCTATTGGAGAGTAATGATTAAGGGTAAGTAGGTGGGAGTTACATACAGTCTATTTTTATATGAAATTTATTTATCACTTTTCTAATTAAGTAACTGGTAAAAAATAGAGAGATGCTTTTTTTATTGCGAAAAAACTCTGTGTAACTCTTTTTACTCTGTGTTTAAAAAAACATGAATAAGAGCAATGCGGCAACAAATCCTTTTTAATTATGAGAAAAAATAAAAGTACGGAAGTATTTGAATTATTATTGAATGCTTAATTCTTAAATTTATCATTTTCTTGAAAAATAATTCTTTTTTTTGTAACACTTCTATTTTCGATTCGTAGATGTTATTAGAAGGGTAACCTAAAACATTAAATGATAAGCTTCGATTCTAATATTATAGATCAGTGTAGAAAGGGTCAACATTTGGCTCAGATGCAGATTTACTCTACTTTTTATAAGAGAGTTTATAATGCATGCTATAGGGTTCTGTATGATAGTCTCGAGGCAGAGGATGCAATGCAAGAGAGCTTTCTGAAAGCGTTCTCGAGTTTGGACAACTATAAAAATTCAGTTCCTTTCGAGGCATGGCTTGTAAGGATAGGCATTAATACATCTATTGACAAGCTGAGGAAAAGAAACTTGGAAACTGTCGATTTCAACGAGAATATCAACTATGATATAGTAGACTCGGATGATAGCGAAGAGTGGGAGCAGATATTGGATCGTGTAGAGCAGGTGAAAACTGCAATAACGAAGCTGCCGGAGTCGAGCCGTTTGATTGTAAATCTTTATCTTATAGAGGGGTATGACCACGAAGAGATTAGTGAGATTCTGAATATAGCACCCGGAACGGTGCGTATACAATATATGAGGGCAAAACAAAAATTATTGGAACTCGTCTAAAAAAGGAGGGAAGGTATGAATGACATAAGAAAAAAAATAGACAGAAACAGAGATTTGTTTGACGACCAAGAACCATCATTCGGACACATGGAGCGATTCGAAGCGCTATTGAAAAGTAAGAATGAAGAAAGCTTGAAGAACGAAAAACGAGTGAAACGGGTACGGTTTATAAGTGCCATATCTGTGGCGGCATCCATTGCCATACTAATAGCCGTTGTTGTTAGATTCTCTACACCTGACAATACAGGAGGCAATATTCCTGCACCGGAGGTCATTGGAGCAACAGATGAATTTAAAACAACAAATGATTATTATAATCAGAAAATGGAAGCTAAGATTGCCGATATAATGTGTAAACTGGCATATACAGATACCGAAAATCAGGCGCGACTGACCAAGGATATACAGAGAATAGTAGATGGGAATAATGATTTTATCAACGAAATCTCTAAAAATGAAGATAAGGATATGGCTATTCATTTTTTGGTGAAGCACTATAAAACGAATATCCATGTACTCGAGAATATAGATCAAAAATTAGGAAAATATACCAAATGCTAATATAATTAAGGGATGAAAAAGTATATATTGTTTATCGGTTTGTGCAGCCTTGCTCTAATTCAATTAGGAGCATCGGAAAAGATAAAGGGTGATCTGCCTCAAGACTCTATTAATGGAAAAGGAAGATTTAATATAGAAATTCCGAACATAGAGATTCCGGATATGGATTTGGACTTCGATGCCCTTAATTTTGATTATAAGTTTGACTTCGACTTTGATACTGCCCAGTGGTTGGCATGGAAGGAAGATTTTGAAAAATCCGGTGTCAAAAACCTCAAGGAATTGGAGAAAAACTTGAAAGTGAATAAAGAAAGATTGTCGGAATTGGGTAAAAATCTGAAGTCCAGATCCAATAATGATAATTTGAGTGTCTTTTCAAATAATCAGAAAGGCAAAACTCCCGATCGAGTTGAGACTAAAACGTACTCTAATATTTCAGAAATCGATATCTCTCATAAATATGGGAATATATTTGTAAGGGAATCCCGATCGAAGAATGTAGAGTTAGAAATTCAATATTTTAACAAACTTAATCAGAGAAATCCTGTTAGAATTTCAGAGGATAAAGGAGTGTTGGCTATAGCTAGTCTTGGTTCCAGTGTAAATCAAATCGACTTAGTGATAAGTATTCCACGCAATGTTAAACTTAATGTAGATCTAAAATATGGCAGATTGAAAATGAATGAGTTTAATGCACCTTTTTCAGCCAATCTGTCTTATAGCACCTTCGATGCAGAAAGCTTTTCGGGAGCCAGACCAACCATTAAGGATAAGTATGGAAAAGTAACGATAAGCAAATTGCAGGATGCCGTTTTGTCGACATCTTATTCGAAAGTAAAGATAGATAAGGCGAATAGATTAGACTTGTCGGGAGCTTATAGTGATTTTGTATTGAATGATGTACAAACGATCTCGGCTCAGTTGTCTTCTACTTCGGGCGATTTTAAAATAGGCTCGTTGGGAGAGATGGATGGTAAGTTTAATTATGCCGACATATCGATTGATAATCTCCGCTCCAGAATGAATGTAATTTGCAACTATTCTGATGTAAAGGTTAATTCAATATCTCCAAATACAAATATCAATGTAAAAGGTAATTACTCTGATGTGGTATTAAGCGTTCCCGATAACGTAGGAGCTTCATTTAATGTTGTACTGGTGCAAGGAGATTTGGCTGTGGCGAAAAAATATACGGTGAAATACACAGAGCAAACCGAAACCTCGACTACAGTTATTAAAAAAGGGCAGATAGGAACTAAAAGACCAACAGCTACCATTACCGTATCGAGCAATTATGCAGATGTAAAAATAAAATAAAACTAAACTAGAAATGAATATTATGAAATTTATCGGTATCTCTATATTAAGTATCATCGTATTGTTTGTCTCGTGCGGATCGTCTAAAACCTCACATGTTGAAAAAATAAATCTGAGTCCGTATAGCGGTATTGAAGTTAAGTCGGGTATTGAGGTTTATTTCTCTTACGGAAGAAGCTATACTGCTCAGATAGATAGCCCGGAGCCTATAAATGTATATGTGGAAAATGGCATTTTGAAAGTAAATAGAAAAGGTAAAAGCAATAAGAGAGTGAAAGTATATCTTACAGCAAACAATATAGAATCCATAGCACTTTCGGGAGGATCAAAGTTTTCTACCGACGAACTCAAAAATAAGACAGGAATATCTATTGCAGCTTCAGGAGGTTCCAGTTTTGATATAAAGAGACTGGAATCGAGGGTATCTAATATTGCAGTCTCGGGTGGCTCTCGTTATAATATAAATGAAGTGAGGTCAGAAACGTTAAATATTGCCTCCTCCGGTGGAAGTACTTCGTCTTTGGATATAAAGAGTGCGAGGACTGCAAGTGTGGCGGTAAGCGGAGGCTCTAATATTGTGTTGACAGGATCAGTTGAGAGTATTTCGGTTATTAGCTCGGGAAATGCCAATGTAGATATTGTAAATCTTAAATATAAAGACATTCAGGCAAATACCACAGGTAGAGGACGTATTCAAAGAAGATAATCGTAATTGAGTGAATATATACGGCCGGAAATCAAATTTCCGGCTTTTTTTATTTTCATCTCTGGCATTGTTTTTATTTCTTCTGCCACTATTCTTACTATATTGCAATATTTTGTATAATTTTGTAGCCTCTTTAAAAAAATAAAGTATGTCTCAAAAAGTTAGGGTGCGTTTTGCACCGAGCCCGACCGGACCACTTCACATTGGCGGGGTACGTACGGCATTATATAATTATCTCTTTGCAAAAAAAAATAACGGAGATTTTATCCTTCGTATAGAAGATACCGATTCGCAACGTTTTGTGCCGGGTGCAGAAGAATATATCATCGAAGCTCTCACATGGTTGGGCTTAAAGTTTGATGAAGGTACACATATTGGAGGTACTCATGCTCCATATCGGCAATCGGAGAGAAAAGAGATTTATAAAAAATATGTAGATATACTTATCCAAAAAGGATCAGCTTATATTGCGTTTGATACTCCCGAGGAACTGACGGCTAAGCGTGAGGCTGTGAGTAACTTTCAGTACGATGCTTCTACACGAGGAGAGATGCGAAACTCGTTGACCCTCTCTCAAGAAGAAGTACAGTCACTCATAGATGCCGGCAATCAGTACGTAGTCCGATTCAAGATCGAAGCAGGGCAAGAAGTGTTGGTCAATGACGTTATTCGTGGCGAAGTAAAATATAACTCATCGGTACTCGATGATAAAGTTCTTTATAAATCGGCAGATCATTTGCCTACATATCATTTGGCGAATATCGTAGACGATCACCTGATGGAGATAACACACGTTATCCGTGGTGAAGAATGGCTTCCTTCAGCTCCTTTGCATGTGTTATTGTATAAGGCTTTTGGCTGGGAAGATTCTATGCCTCAATTTGCTCACCTTCCGCTTTTGCTGAAGCCCGAAGGAAATGGAAAATTGAGCAAGCGTGATGGCGACCGCCTAGGCTTTCCTGTTTTTCCATTAGAATGGAAAGACCCGCAGAGTGGTGAGATTTCGTCAGGCTACCGTGAAAGCGGCTACCTGCCCGAAGCTGTAATCAATTTCCTTGCTCTTCTGGGATGGAATCCGGGTAATGATCAGGAAATAATGTCGATGGAAGAACTTATTCAACTTTTTGCATTGGATAAATGTAGTAAGAGCGGAGCCAAATTCGATTACGAAAAAGGGAAATGGTTCAACCACCAATACATCCAATTAAGACCAAATAGCGAGATAGCCGCAATTTTTTATCCTATACTGCAAGATAAAGGAATAGAATGTCCGTTACAATATATAGAAACAGTTGTCGGTCTGGTAAAAGAACGAGTAAGTTTCGTAAAAGAATTGTGGGATCAGGCTTCTTTCTTCTTTGTGGCTCCAACTACCTATGATGAGAAGGTTGTCAAGAAACGTTGGAAAGAAGAGTCGCCGTCTCAATTGAGCGAGTTGGCAGAAGTTCTGAAAGGAATTGAAGACTTCTCTTCTCACAATCAGGAAGAAATAGTGAAAGGCTGGATTGAATCGAAAGGCTATCATCTCGGCAATATAATGAATGCATTCCGTCTGGCTGTTGTAGGGGAGTCGAAAGGCCCTCATATGTTTGATATTACGGCAACTATTGGAAAAGAAGAAACAATAGCCCGACTTGAAAAGGCAATCTTAAATATTAAATAACAAGAAGATGCTGTTTTTTTACAATTTTGCTATATATCTATATGCGTTGATTGTCCGTCTTATTTCTCCTTTCCACAAGAAAGCCAGAAAGATGATTGTAGGGCACAAGCAAACTTATCGGATATTGAGGCAGAACATAGATGCAAATGCTGAATATATTTGGTTTCATGCAGCTTCTTTAGGCGAGTTTGAACAAGGTCGTCCGATTATGGAAGAGCTGAAAAGAACACATCCTGAATATAAGATATTGCTTACATTTTTTTCTCCTTCGGGCTACGAAGTAAGGAAAGATTATCCGCTGGCAGATGTGGTTTGCTATTTGCCTTTTGATAAGAAACGGAACGTAAAGCGTTTCTTAAAGATTGTTCAGCCAAAGATGGCGATATTTATAAAATATGAATTCTGGTACAATTTTGTAAATCAGCTTTATAAAAGGAATATTCCGGTGTACATGGTTTCAGCGATCTTCCGTCCCAATCAGATATTTTTCCGCTGGTATGGAAGCGATATGCGCAAGTTGCTCAAAAAATATACATGTATATGCGTGCAGGATGAAAACTCCCGGAAACTGTTATCAAATATAGGTATCACAAATGTTGAAGTTTGTGGCGATACCCGTTTTGATAGAGTACTGGATATTCAAAAACAAGCCAAGCAACTACCTATAGCCGAGGCTTTCGAGAAGAAAGCCAAGTCTGAGAATGAGAAGATATTTGTTGCCGGAAGCACCTGGCCAAAGGATGAGGATATACTGATCCCATACTTTAATATGACTACAGACCTTAAATTGATAATAGCTCCGCACGAGATTGATGAAGCTCACTTGAAGTACATCGAAAGCAACCTGCAACGTCCTCATATCCGCTATTCGAAGGCAACGCCCGGAATGATGGCAGACTATGACTGTTTGATTATTGACAATTTCGGACTCCTTTCGTCTATATATAGCTACGGACAAGTAGCATACGTAGGAGGAGGGTTTGGTGTTGGTATACATAACATATTAGAAGCTGCGGTTTACGATTTACCTGTGATATTTGGCCCGAATTTTAAAAAGTTTCGTGAAGCTCAGCAAATGATAGAATGTGGAGGAGGTTACTCTATTTCTGATTATCAGGCATTCCGTGGTTTGATGGATGAGTTTCTTCAGTATGAGGCAACGCTGAATGCTGCCGGGTTACATGCCGGTAATTATGTACGCTCCAATGCCGGGGTTGTGAAACGTGTAATGGCGGTAATCAATCTTTAGAGGCTTCGATTTTGGCCTGTATCTTTTCTTAGAATAAAAATAATCTTGTAGATTTGTAATTTAAACCATAGTTTTTATGGCAAAAATCGACTATTATATCAGCAAGATAAAGATACCTACATCTGTCTTGTTCATCGCTGCAATCATTATTATTGTATATTTTTTACCGCGCGAGGGTAAATATAAATACAGTTATGAAGATAACCGGCCATGGCAATACGGCTTGCTTACAGCACCCTTTAAGTTTCATATACATAAGTCTGATGCACAGATACAAGAAGAGAAAGATAGCATCATGCAGACTTATCAGCCCTATTATCTGGCAGATGCGACAATCGAAAAGAAAGCAATATCTCAGGTTGTTCAGGATGCCAGGGCTAGAAGTATTCCGGAGGATTATATAACCTATATAAACAGGAAGTTTACAGAAATATACAAAGCCGGAGTGATCTCTGCCGAAGATTATGAGCGTATTCAGCAACTGAATAAAAAACAATTAATACTTCGCAGCGAAACAGCAAACAAAATTGCTGCAACCAGGCATATTGCATCGTTTTATACACCACGCCAAGCTTACGAAAAGATCATTGATGACGCTCCCGCCCATATTGATATAGGACGTCTCAAAACTTTTAATCTCAACAATTATCTGATAGCTAATATTATATACGACGAGAGAATGTCGTTGGGTATCAAGAATGATATGCTACAACAGGTTTCTTTGTATGACGGAGAAGTACAATATGGCGAAAAGATTATAGACAGGGGAGAGATTGTAGATGCGCGCCTCAAAAATATTCTCGATTCTTATATTAAAGAAGCAGAAGGAAAGGTAGGAACAAAGTCTAAACCGGGATGGCTTATCATGGGAGAGTTGGTTATGATTACCCTCTTTGTAATGGCTCTGATGATTTATCTCCGTTTCTATCGTATTGAGGAGTACAGAAATAAAAAGAATGTCATCTTTATGTTGCTTATGGTTGTTATTTTCCCGGTGATAACGGGAATAATGGGCGACTCGAAGATGTTTACTCTGATGTATGTCATTCCTTTTGCGATACCTACCATTCTCATACGTACATTTATAGACTCGCGTACAGCTATTACCACGCATACCATTACAATACTGATATGTGCCATTATGTTTCCTCTGGCTCAGATGGCTCAGTTTATCACAGTTCAGATGTTGGTGGGGTATATGTGTATCTTTAGCTTGCGGAATCTATCTGAGCGTTCCCAGCTGGTTGTATGCGCCCTTCTGATACTCGTTACATATATTGTGTCGTTTACGGGCTGGATTTTATGTACCGAAGGAGATATTGCATTGATAAAAGAAAACTCGAGAGTGTATATTTATTTCTGTATCAACTTTGTGTTTGTCACCTTCGCTTATCTGCTGGTTTATGTTTGCGAAAGAGTCTTTGGCTTTATGTCGGAGGTGAGTATGATAGAACTCTCAAATACAAACAGGCCTCTCTTACAGCAACTTTCGGAGGTTGCTCCCGGCACATTCCAACATTCTATGCAGGTGTCTACATTGGTTGTAGCTGCTGCTCATCGTATCGGGGCTAATGCTACGCTGGTGCGTACAGGAGCCTTGTATCATGATATCGGTAAAATGGTAAATCCTATTTTCTTTACAGAGAATCAGGTTGAAGGGATCGATCCACATGCCGGACTGACAGAAAAAGAGAGTGCCCGCATTATAATAGATCATGTAGCTGAAGGGGTAAGAATAGCTAAAAAGAATAACTTGCCGCAACAGATAATAGATTTCATAGAAACTCACCACGGTAAAGGGAAAGCAAAATATTTTTATAATTCGTATGTGAATAATCATCCTGACGAGATCGTTGATGAAGAAGATTTTACTTACCCCGGACCAAATCCGTTTACACGCGAGACGGCTATTCTTATGATGGCTGATACGGTGGAAGCCGCATCAAGAAGCCTTAAGGAGAATACGAAAGAAGCTATTACCGAATTGGTAAACCGTCTTATAGATTCTCAACTGAGTGATGGTTTGTTCAAGAATGCCCCGATTACCTTTAAGGATATAGAACAGGTGAAAGAAGTGTTTTGCGACAAGCTGGTCAGCATGCGTCACTTACGTGTTGCCTATCCCGAGCTGAAGAGGGAATGAGAATAAAGTAACCCGAGAAATAGAACAATAATGTGCTCAATTTTAAATAAAATTTTAATCCATTCACTTGTTATGAGAAAATTACTTATTTTGCCTTTATTCCTGCTTATCAATCTGATTGTTTTTGCTCAGGAAGAAAACACAGCGTATCAGTTCACTGTGGTGAAACAAAACCCGATAACATCGATCAAAAATCAGGGGAATAGCGGAACTTGCTGGAGTTTTTCGGGAGTAGCTTTTCTTGAATCTGAGCTCCTTAAAATGAACAAAGGAGATCACGATCTTTCGGAGATGTATATTGTTCGTCGTAATTATGCCGATAAAGCGGATAAGTATGTAAGAGTAGGAGGTAATCTAAACTTTGCGCAAGGTGGTGCATTTGCCGATGTTGTAGAAACTTTAGATGAATACGGCGTAGTTCCTAATGAAGTGTATGCCGGTCTTAACTATGGTGAGACTATTCATAATCATGGTGAATTGGAAGCTGCATTGAGTGGCTATGTAAAAGGAATTGCCGACAAGAAATCAAGCCGCATTTCTCCGGTATGGGGTGTTGGTTTCAACAGTGTGTTGGATGCTTATCTGGGTGCTGTACCAAAAGAATTCCAATACAAAGGCAAAACATATACTCCGCAGTCTTTAGCTCAATCTTTAGGGCTTACAAGCAAAAATTATGTGTCTATCACTTCATTCACACATCATCCGTTCTATGCTCCGTTTGCTATAGAAATACCTGACAACTGGCGTTGGGCTCTGTCGTATAATGTACCTATGGATGAAATGATACAAGTAATAGACAATGCAATAAATAACGGCTACACTGTGGCATGGGCTTCGGATGTAAGCGAAATTGGATTTACCCGCAATGGTATCGCTGTTATCCCCGATGATGAGGCTCCTGAGAACATTGGTTCAGATCAGGCTCATTGGTTAGGATTGTCAAAAAGCGAAAAAACTACACGTTTGAAAGCAAAAGTAGATCAAGGTCCTGTAAAAGAAAAAGTAGTTACGCAAGCAATGCGTCAGGCTGCATTTGATAGCCAGGAAACTACTGATGATCATGGTATGCAAATATTCGGGATTGTAAAAGATCAGAATGGTACAAAATATTATCTTGTGAAAAACTCATGGGGTGAAGCAGGTAAATATAAAGGAATATGGTATGCTTCAGAAACATTTGTGAAGTACAAAACAACCAATATAATGGTTAACAAGGCTGCCGTTCCAGCTCCACTTGCGAAAAAATTGAATCTGAACTAATAGATTTTTATTATATAGTATATAGCCGTGGGAGGTTTCTCCTGCGGCTATTTTATTTCTATGTGCAGCAGCTCTAAATTTCTTTTAGTATTTGTTTAATAGCTAGAAAGAGAATAATATAAAATTGTCTTATATTGTATTCTCTTTTTTAGTGTGTAGAAAGTGACAGATACAAAACATATCAAAAAGTGTCACTTTTGTCACCTTTTTATTGTTCATGTGGCGTTATGTGTTTTGTTGTCAGATGTTTGTATGCGTTTTTGTGATTTGTTTTATTGTCACCTTTTGGGTAGTAAAATATAGAGGTAAAGGTTAAAATAACTATTTCAGAAAAATATTACATAAAATCTGTAACCACATGAGACTATGTGTAGTCATATATTCGAAAACAGATTATTAACAACAAAAAATAGAAATATCATGGGTGAATTAGTACCAATAATTGCAATTTTATGTGCAGTAGGATTGCCGGTCGTTTTAGGTGGAATGGTTCTTTTAAAACTTTTATCTTCGGATAAGAAAGTTCGTATGGAATTGGCGAAACAAGGGATTATACCTCCACCCGAAGTAAAAACAGCTCCGAACAAATACAGATCTCTTCGCAATGGTTTTCTGTGTGTCGGAATCGCTATCGGGTTGGCTTTAGGGGTTTTCATCGCACCAAACTTTGCTTTGTCTTTAGATTTTCAATATCTGGTAATAAGCAGTAGCGTGCTGTTGTTCCTTGGTCTTGCTTACGTTGTGTTTTACTTGGTGGTGAAAGACAAGAAAGAATTTGAAGACGCTGAATAAGGATGGATGAAAAGCAACTTATACACAAAGTCCTGAAGGGAGATACGTCTGCCTTCGGGTATTTTGTAGACACATATCAGGATATGGCTATAACTATAGCCTATCGTGTATGTGGTAACAGGCAGGATGCAGAAGATATTGTGCAGAATGCTTTTGTTAAGGCTTTTCATAATTTGCATACATTTAGAGCTGACAGTAAGTTTTCGACTTGGTTCTACAGAATTGTTTATAATACGGCAATTACAGAAACCCGTAATACGGTTTACAATACAGAGTTTGTTGATTATAAACAGATTGATTTGGATAATTCTTTCTCGGATTGGGATACAATGTCTCAGGTAGAGGATAACGAGAGGAAGGCTATTGTAAATGAGGCTATGGATAAGATGCCTAGAGATGAAGGGCTTTTGCTCACATTATACTATCTGGAAGATAACTCGGTGAAAGAAATAGCACAAATAACAGGGCTGACGGATGTAAATGTGAAAGTGAAGATGCATAGGGCACGAAAGCGTTTCGCAGATATTCTGGAACAGATGATGCGGTACGAAACCTCTTAGAGATATTAAAATATAGAATTGAATAATAATAAATATAAATACAAGGATATGAATATGCAGGATGATAAAATAAGAGAGCTTCTTTCGGGCACCAGAATGAAAGCAAGCGACAATCTTAAATACAGGATCATGCATCAGATAGAAGCTGAAAGAGCATTAATGCATGAAAAAGCTAAAGTGCAAAGCTCAAGCCCTTTCATCGGGAATATGTTTGCTATTTTCGGTGTAATGTATGCCCTGATTGCGATAGTTGCTTTAGTCGTCTATTTTGCAGCAGGGAAAGATGCTTTGCAGTCTGCCATGTTTTTTGCTCCTATATTGCTAATCGCTTCTGCTTGCGGCATGTTCGGATTTATTTCGGTATATGACGATCGACGCAGGAGTAAGCATAAAGCTGTGAGCTGATAGTAGCGAAGGTGTGAGATATAAAAATGGGCTTAAAGCATTTGCTCTAAGCCCTATATATATTTTAAATGGGAAAAGAAATCAGCGATTAAAGTTCTATAATTTCTTCTTCCAATATTGTCAACTTCTCAAGGCCATCTTGTGTTACCAAGTATGTGTTTTCAATACCTACAGCTCCTACTTCTGGGATCACAAATTTAGGTTCGAGGGCAAAAACGATGTTTGGTTCCAGCAACTCTTTGGAACGAGGGGTTAGTACGGGAGGCTCATTGATCTCCAATCCTACACCGTGACCAACAAATTTAGCTTGCTGTTTTGTTCCCATAAAGTAAGGTTCCAGATTGTTCTTAACCACCGCTTCCATCGCTATATTGTATAACTCGGCACAGCTTACGCCTGGCTTTGCGATGTCCATTACCTTATTGCTGATTTCTATAGAGACCTGATGTGCACGATAAGCCAGATCGAGTGTCTTACCTAGAGAGAACACACGGGTCATGTCTGTCATCCATGGGGTGTAGTTTCCGGCCATATCTACCATAATGGTATTCCCTTTCTTTATCTTTTGACCCGACGCACCTAAAGGTAAAATGGGGCTTGTTCCGGCTCCGCCAAGAGCAAAGTCGAAAGGAGATGGGGCTTCTGCATTTTCTCCTGTAAGAAGGCTACCCATGTAGATATCCATGTTTTCGCCGTAGCTGCGGAAAAGTCCTAATGATCCATGCAGACGCATCAGACGTTCTATTTCTATCTGAAACTCTATATCCGTCATGCCGTCTTTATAAACGGAAGGGATCATCTTGTAAACTGCTTCGTGCTTGCGGGCACAAAGCCTTACTTGCTCCAACTCGAATTCGGTTTTTACACTGCGTACTTTACGCATCAGGGCAGATGCATTCGCAGCTTCCTTCAGCCCGAATGTATTGAGTAAACGGCTGCATTCACCGAAGGAAATCACATCTGTTTCAATCAAGACGGATTGAGGAATGGGGTGTCCGAGATTCTTTAGCTCATCAGTTATCTGTTCGGGTTTGCGGATATAGATTGTATTATCGAAACTGACATCTTCGGGGCGCTTTACGAAATGTACCGGTTGCCCTTCTATCGGTAAATAGTAGTAACCATTATATACCATTCCGGTCATGTAGAATACATTTACGGCAGTAGTCAATATACAGCCTTCGATATTCATCGACTGCATGGTACTTTGCAAGCGTTGTTGACGAATCAGTAAGTCTTTTGATAAATGTTCCTTATAGCTCATTTTTATAGTGTTTATATAGTCCTTTTTCTATAATATAGTCATATACGTTTTCGGTAAGAAAAGGACGCATATTCTTACCTGCCTCTATGCCCTCACGTATGAAGGTCGATGATACTTCTATGATTGGCGAGTCTAAGGTTTCTACCTTTTGCTTTAATCTATCGGGTATTTTTATCCGAAAGCCTAAGCGAGGATATATCTTAAGTTTATAATTCTCGAGAATCTTATCTGTTTCATGCCAGCTTTCGAAGATAGCCCAATTGTCGGCTCCAATAACAAGTGTGAAGTCATGCTCCGGATATTTTCCTTTCAAAGCATCCAGCGTATTGATCGTATATGATGGTTTGGGTAGATCGAATTCGAAGTCGCTCGCCTTTATTTTGGGATAACCTTCCAAAGCCAGCTTCGTCATTTCTAAGCGTACATATTTATCCGAGAGCTCATTTGCCGATTTTAAAGGATTAAGAGGGCTTACCAGCAGCCAGACTTCTTCTATATCGGTATATTCTACAATGTAGTTTGCCAGAATAAGATGCCCTACGTGAATAGGGTTGAATGAGCCGGAGAATATGCCTATCTTCATGTTGCAAGAAATTCTTTTACCACTTGTAATGCTTTTGCCTTTGCCTCTTCCAGATTGTCATTCTTGATAATAACATCAAAGTGAGAAGCGAAGGTCATTTCATATTCTGCTTTTGCTACCCTTGCTTCTATTATCTCGGGAGAATCCGTTCCTCTGCTTATCAGTCGGTTGCGTAATTCACTGATCGATGGCGGTTCTACAAATATAGACAGCGCCTTCTCTCCGTAGTATTTCTTTATGTTACATCCTCCTACCACATCGACATCGAAGATTACATTACCGCCATTATCAAAGATTCTTTGGACTTCGGCTTTTAGCGTTCCATAGAATTTATCTTTGTATACTTCTTCGTATTCAAGGAATTCGTTATTCTCAATTTTCTGACGAAACTCTTCGGGTGTATGAAAGTAATATTCTACTCCATGTTTTTCTTCTCCGCGAGGCAAACGGCTTGTGGCCGAGATAGAAAACCGGAGGTTTAGATTTTGCGAAAGCAAGTAGTTTACAATAGTTGATTTGCCTGCACCCGAAGGAGCCGAAAAGATGATTAATTTGCCCATTCTATCGCTTATTCCTTACAATACGTTCAACACCTGCTCTTTTATTTGTTCGAGCTCATCTTTCATTTTTACAACAACCTGCTGCATCTCGGCATGGTTCGATTTCGAGCCCATTGTATTTACTTCACGTCCTATTTCCTGAGCTATAAAACCAAGCTTTTTACCCTGTCCTGATCCTGATGTCATTGTTTCCAGAAAATATTTAAGGTGGTTGTTCAAACGATTCTTTTCTTCGTTTATATCCAGCTTTTCGATATAATAAATCATCTCCTGTTCGAAACGGTTTTTATCATAATCGAAATCCTCTATCTTTTGTAGGGCTTCTGAGATACGACCTTTTATTTTGTCTACACGTTCTGCTTCGAACGGTTCTATATCGGTCAGAAGGGTTTTTATGTTAGATATTTTTTCTTCGAATAGCTTCTGAAGCATTGCGCCTTCCTGCTTACGGAATGCATGCAACTGATCAATTGCTTCGCTGATGACATTCGATACCATAAGCCATTCTTCCTCGTCTACTTCCTGTGCTTCATACTTCAAAACGTCAGGTAAACGTAGCAACACTTGAAACCAATCTTGAGGAACAGCAACCCCTAACTTTTCGCAAGATTCTTTGATCTGATTATAATATCCTTCTATGATACTTTGATTGATCTGTGTAGCGGTTTCGCTGCCTATGTTTTCTATATATATTAGAAAATCTACCTTTCCTCGCTCTAGTTGGCGAGATAGCAGATTGCGGATTTCCATTTCGTGCTCCTTATACAGATTTGGTAAACGTACCGATAAGTCGAGTTGTTTACTATTTAAGGATTTTACTTCAACAGTAATTTTCCTTTTATGAAGTTCAGCAGTTGATTTGCCAAAACCAGTCATTGATTGTATCATGCTGTAATTTTTAATTTTAGGTACAAAAATACACAAATTATTACGTGAGAAGTCAACTTTAGCTAATTAAACTACGTTATTCATCCGTAAACTTTTATTTTTGTATATTGTTTAAATATAAAATGACATATACAATGACAACAACACTCTTTTTACAATACCCTAAATGCAGTACTTGCCAAAAAGCCGCTAAATGGCTTAAAGAAAATAATGTAGAAGTAAACAGCAGAGACATTACCAAAGAAAATCCGTCGAAGGCAGAATTGTCTGAATGGATAAAGAAAAGCGGACTTCCTATTTCCAGATTTTTCAATACTTCGGGGAGGATCTATAAAGAGAATAACCTCAAAGAGAAGGTGAAATCAGCATCGCAAGAAGAATTAATAGATATACTATCTTCTGACGGAATGGTAGTAAAACGTCCAATTGTAGTAGGAAAGGATTTTGTTCTGGTAGGATTTAATGAGGAAGAATGGATTCAGAAGCTGAAATGAAATAAGTATGGAGGAAATAGATCAGAATACTCATATACACGAAGAATTACCACAGAAGAAGAGCTTGATAAAGAAGTTTTTCAAAGTTCTGATGTATATAGTTCTATCGCTGATAGGACTTAATATTCTTCTCTATGTACTTCTTTCTATTCCTTTTGTTCAACAGAAAGTTGCTAACTATGCGGTAGATATTCTAAAAAACACACTCAAAACAGAAGTTTCCATCGATGAAGTTCGTCTTAGCCTATTCAATCATGCAACCCTAAATGGCATATATATAGAAGATCAGGCAAAAGACACATTGCTCTATGCCAAGCATTTGGATGTAAAACTAAGTCCGTGGCAATTAATTAAGAGCAATACACTAGCCATTACAAGTATAAGCCTCGATAATTTTCTTATCAACGTTAATAAAAAAGATAGTGTTAGCGATTTCAATTTTCAGTTTATTATAGATGCTTTTTCGGGAGATACGGTTAAGGCAGATACAACAAAAAGCACACTGAAGATTGTCATCACAGATGTTGATATAAGAAATGGCAGACTGAATTATGATGTCCTTTCAGGTTCGGTAACCCCTCACCTATTCAACGCTTCTCATATCTCATTATACGATCTGAATATTAATCTTGATCTGAATTCTATTGACCCCGATAAATTGGATATTGCTTTAAATAATCTTTCGGCGAAAGAAACGACCGGTCTTGAAATCAAAACGCTGGAGGGGCAACTTTATTCGGATAAATCGCAACTCTGGGTAGATAATTTATCTTTAAACCTGCCTAATTCGCATCTCAGGACCGATAAAGTGAGGTATAACTTATCCACGTCCGAATTTGAAATTCAAACGGAGAGTGCCGAGATATCTCCGATCGACTTATTATCTTTTCTTCCTCAGTTGAAGTTTCTAAAGAATAATATTATTCTCTCTACGAGTATTAAGGGAACATTACCCGCCGTAAATGTTGAAAATATAAATATTGCTTATGGCAATGAGGCATTATTAGCAGCAAAGGCTTCAATCTCAAATTACGAGAGATATGGAAGTGCTGATATTTTCCTTTCAATCGATAAATTCAAGGCTTCTACCTCTTCTGTCACTTCTTTTGCGAGAGTTGGAGATTCTACTTTTATAGCCCCTTACATATTCAGGGAGCTTGGAGATCTTTACCTGAAAGGAAATGTAAAGGGACAACTGAGCAAGTTTAAGCTAGATGCTGAGGCTTGGTGCCGTCAGGGAGCTATCACGGCGAAGGTAAGCGGAGGGGCAGATAGTATATTTTCACGCTTCAATGTTGCTGCAACATTAAATACTCAGAACTTCAATCTAGGCAAATTGCTGGGAGATACTTTAGGGTTGAAACGTTTGTCTGCTAAGATAGATGTGAGAGCAAGACAGGCGGAAAAAGGACCACTGATAGCACAGCTACAAGGGGAAATTGCATCTATAGAGTACGGAAAAGATACTTATCGAAATATCCCTTTTGATGCTTATTATAACGCCTCTGAAATGGGAGCATCCGCAAAAATAAATTCTCCTGTAGGAAAGGTATATGCACGAGCTAGTATGACTCAGGCGCGAGTGCCCGACATTAATCTGAGATTGAAAGTAGACACCCTGCATATCGATCGCTTCTATAAAGATGAAAACTGGGTTAATCCACGTTTATCTCTTGTGCTGGAAGGAAGTATGAAAGGGTTGGATATAGATCAGATGGAAGGCAAGGTTGTAATTGACAGTCTTAATCTATACGATGCTAATTTTAATTTTAAGCTTGGAAAGTTTACATTGGAAATGGGTAAAAGAACAGAGAATGATAAATTTATAAAACTGACTTCTTCTCTTCTTACCGCTAATATTGATGGGCAATATAAATTCACATCTCTTTCAGATGAATTTTCTGAATTGATGAATAAGTACCTTCCGGCAGTTTTCCCAAAAGTAAAAAGGGTAAAAAAAGATCAGAATAATTTTACTTTCAATCTAACGGCAAATAACACCGAAGAGCTGGGTCGAATATTATCACTGCCTGTTGATATTATTGAACCTGCAAGCATAAGCGGGAAGATAAATACAATAGATAATGTAATCACCGCTAAAGGAAATATTCCATATGTCAAATTTGGAGAATATGATATAAAAAGTACGACCATTGATGTAATTAATCTCGACTCTGCTTTCAGTATCTCGGCCGGAAGTGATATTCTTATGCAAAAAGGCATGTATTCATTGGCCTTAAATGTCAGAGGTGCAAATAATGTGATGCGTTCTGTGGTCAATGTAATGAGTAATAAAACGGATATAGATATTGGCGGAAAAGTAGATGTATTAGCACAGTTTAGCAGAGATGAGAAGAATGAGTTACTCTCTTACCTGAAGGTTAGCCCGTCTGATATAATGATAGATAAGCTTGCTCTAAATCTACTCCCTGCAGAAGTCTGGAATAAAGGAGAGCGTACCGAAGTTCACAATTTGGGAATAGGCGTCAACAAGAAAAAATACATCGGGTTAAACGGAGTTATTTCCAGAGAAGTAGGCGATAGCTTGAATATTGATTTCAACCATGCTGAGATAGGGGAATTGTTAGAAGCATTTGATGTAAAGAATATCAGGGGATGTATACATGGAAATGTGCTGATGACAAAAATGCTTGATCAGCCTGAACTCTATACCCGCAATCTGGAAATAGGAGACATTGTAATATTCGCAGATACGTTGGGAACAATGACTGTAGATAGCCATTGGAGTGATAGCTACGGAGGAGTAAGGTTAGATGCTATATTGGAAAAAGGAGATAAAACTTATGCCGAGGTAGACGGTACAGTATATACCAATCAGGATTCTCTCGATTTGCAAGTCAGAATGCAGCAAATGCCACTCAGATGGATGCAGCCATTTGTTGCCGATATGCTAAACAAAATAGATGGAAGCATAAGCACCAATCTGATGATAGAAGGATCGACTAAAGCTCCTAAAGTTCGAGGATTTCTCGGGTTTAACGATACTCAGATAGGAGTGGATTATACGAATGTAGTTTATACGATATCCGATACTATACGTGTTAGTCCCGATAAGATAGGGTTTGATAATCTTACCTTAAAAGATAGTAGGGGAAATACGGCTAATTTAAATGCGACGTTGACTCACAAGAATTTTGCAGACATGAAGTATCAGCTTGATATGCGTATGAATAAGCTGATGGTATTAGATACCGAGCATCGCACAGACAGTTTGTTTTATGGGCGGGTTTTTGCATCCGGGCAGGTGAAAATAACAGGTGATGAAAAGAATATAAATTTGGATATGCAGATAAAGAATGATAAAAATTCAACTCTGAATATTCTATTACCTCAGCGATCAGAAGCTTCTGATTACAAGAGTATTGTTTATATTAATGTTCCTGAAGAAAAATTGAAAAATACGATTGGTAATATCGTGAAGGATGCCCCTCTGCCTATTAAATTGAAAATCAGGCTGGATGTGACGCCGGATATTAATCTGGGAATAGTGATCGATCCGCTTACAGGAGATCAAATGCATGTGAAAGGAGCAGGACGAATAGATTTTACATATGATATGCAGAGTGAAAACATGTTTGCGTATGGAGACTATACACTGAATGACGGCTCTGTTCGACTCAATCTGCAAGGTATAAAAAAGCTAGACTTTAAGATACAGGATGGCAGCAAGCTCAATTTTACAGGAGATCCTTTGAAAACCAAGTTTAATATAACGGCTTATCGGAGAGTAAGAGCCAACTTGAATACATTGGACAATAGTTTTGCCCTTAATGGAAGTACAACCAAGGTAGATGTTGATTGTATTCTTAAAATAACGGGCAATATAGATAAGATGGATGTGTCTTATAATATTAGTCTTCCGGGTGCTGATGACGACACAAGACAGAGGATAAACAGCTTGATTAGTACTGATGAGCAAAGGGTGCGACAGTTTGCGTCTTTAGTTGCCACGGGGTCATTCTATTCAAGTATGGGGAATAGTGGGGTTAACTTCACCAATAGTTTGTGGTCGTCACTTGCTTCCAGTACCCTTTCGGCAGGATTGACGGCATTGGTGGGTAACATGCTGGGCGATAAATGGCAAATAGGGGCTAATGTAGAATCTGATGACGGCTCATTATCGAATATGGACATGAGTGTGAATCTTTCTCGTAAATTTTTGGACGATAGATTGACATTTAATACGAACTTGGGCATGCGCACAGATCATGCAACAGCTGCTGACAATTCTTTTATTGGCGACTTTGATTTAGAGTATCAATTAAGCTCTTTATGGACTCTCAAGGCGTATAGCCATATGAATAATCAGTTTTATCGTCAAGCACCTACTACGCAAGGGGTAGGGATAGAGTACAGTAAAGAGGCTGCAACGTTGAAGCGCTTGTTTCAATCATTCAAGCCGAGAAGGCGTAGGGTACAGCAGCAACAGACAGAAAATGGAGCAGCACAAACACCATTGCCTAGCGATTCGACACAGGTAAAAGTAGAACAGCAACCTATTATAAATGAACAAAAAAAGAAACAGTAAATAAGCTATTTACTGTTTCTTTTTATTTAAGAGATATCTATTTTATTATTGGTTCAATTTTTCTTTTAAGAAGCGACCCGTATAAGACTCTTTGCATTGAGCTACTTGCTCGGGTGTGCCTTCGCAAACAATGTTTCCACCGTCTTTTCCTCCTTCAGGACCAATGTCAATGATATGATCGGCATATTTGATTACATCCATGTTATGTTCTATAATAACTATTGTATGCCCTCTTTTAATCATAGAGTCGAAAGCTTTCAGTAATGTTTTTATATCATGGAAGTGAAGACCTGTGGTTGGCTCGTCAAAAATAAAGAAAGTCGGTTCCGGCTTCTCATCGGCTAAATGGAAAGCAAGCTTTACACGTTGATTTTCTCCTCCCGACAGAGATGAAGACGACTGACCTAGTTTTACATAACCCAATCCCACATCTTGTAGTGGTTTCAGACGTTTTACTATTTTCTTTTCGGTATTGCCTTTTCCTCCTTCAAAGAATTCGATCGCCTGATCGATTGTCATTTCCAATACCTCATAGATATTTACGCCTCGGTATTGTACATCGAGTATGTCTTGTTTGAATCTCCGTCCTTTACATACTTCGCATTCGAGCATCACATCTGCCATGAATTGCATCTCTACCAGAATCTTACCTTCACCGGCACACTCTTCACACCTTCCCCCTTCTACATTGAAAGAGAAATAAGCGGGAGTAAAATGCATCTGCTTGGCAAGCGGTTGCTCGGCAAAGAGTTTTCGTATTTCATCGTAAGCCTTGATATATGTAACCGGATTTGAACGAGACGAACGGCCAATCGGGTTTTGATCTACCATTTCGATTTCTTTTATCAAATTCAGATCACCTTCCAGTCCATTGTATTGTACGATTTGGTCTCCTTTTCCTTTATAATGACGCTCCAATGCTGTATAGAGCACATCCGTAACCAGCGATGATTTTCCTGAACCACTCACCCCCGTTACTACGGTCATTACATTCAAAG
The DNA here is from genome assembly GCF_043392705.1 of Dysgonomonas sp. Shenzhen-Wh21. Classification (NCBI taxonomy): domain Bacteria; kingdom Pseudomonadati; phylum Bacteroidota; class Bacteroidia; order Bacteroidales; family Dysgonomonadaceae; genus Dysgonomonas; species Dysgonomonas sp. Shenzhen-Wh21. The sequence continues at coordinate 5,642 of NZ_JAIXHZ010000160.1, read as the reverse complement.
GAAACTTTACATTGATATTCTTAAGGTTGTTTTGTCGTGCTCCTTTTACCTCAATGTAATTGTTCCATTTACGGCGAATTTTCGGAACTTCTATTTTCTCTTCTCCATTCAGGTAGCGTACCGTATAGCTGTCGGTATGCTTGCGAAGTCCATCTACATCTCCTTGATATACGACTTCTCCTCCCAGGCGTCCCGCCTTAGGGCCTATGTCTATTATATAGTCTGCTGCACGTATTATTTCTTCATCATGCTCCACTACTACCACTGTATTGCCGATAGCTTTTAGTTCTTGCAGGACGTTAATCAACAGGTCTGTGTCTCTGGAATGCAAGCCGATACTTGGCTCATCTAATATATATAACGAACCCACAAGGCTGCTGCCGAGAGACGTTGCCAAATTGATACGCTGGCTCTCTCCACCTGACAATGAATTGGAAAGACGGTTAAGGGTAAGATAACCCAGCCCTACATTAACGAGGTACTGAACTCGTACGTTTATATCAGTCAACAGGCGTTTGGCGATTGCAGCGTCTGTTTCGTCCAATTCTAAGTTCTGGAAAAACTCTTGTAATTCTGTAATAGGCATCAGAACCAAATCAGCGATGGTCTTTCCTGCCACTTTTACATACAGAGCTTGAGGTTTTAGCCGTGCTCCTTTACACGAAGGGCATGTAGTTTTTCCACGATAGCGAGCCAGCATAACACGATATTGAATCTTGTACTGGTTTTCTTCAACCATCTGAAAAAATGCGTCAATCCCATGTAGTGCTATAGCTCCGTGCCACAATAGGTCTTTTTCTTTATCCGATAGTTCAAAGTAAGGTCTGTGTATAGGAAAATCATAGCGTGCTGCAGATTGGATGAATTCCTTTTTCCATTCGCTCATTTTTTCACCTTTCCAGCATACAACAGCATCTTCATAAACAGATAAGCCTTTGTTGGGGATAACCAGATCTTCGTCAATACCCATTACTTTTCCAAATCCTTCGCATACAGGACAAGCACCTACAGGGCTGTTGAAGCTAAACATCAGATCGCTGGGTTCTTCAAATTGAATTCCATCAGCTTCGAAATGTTTAGAAAAATTGAACATCTGAATTTTATCACCCGTATAAAAGCGGACGATACAATCCCCTTCACCTTCGTAAAAAGCTGTTTCTATGGATTCCGAAAAACGGCTGATATTCGCAGAATCTTTATCACATGTAAGGCGGTCGATCAGAAGAAGCAGATCATCAGGGTTTAATTCTTTTTTTGAGGCTATTAAATCTTCTATCCGTTCGAATTGACCTGAAATTTCAACTCTGGAGAATCCTTCTTTGAGTAATATCTCCAACTGTTCGGTCAGTGTTCTGTCGTTCCGAAGGATTATCTTAGTCAATATGGCTAAACGGGTATCTTCGGGAAAGGAGAGCATCTTTTCTACAATGTCGCTTACCTGATGCTTTTTCACCACCTCGCCTGATACTGGAGAGACGGTCTTTCCGATGCGAGCAAATAGTAATCGCAGGTATTCGTATATCTCTGTTGATGTGCCTACTGTTGAGCGTGGATTGCGTGCGCTCACTCGTTGCTCGATGGCTATCGCAGGCGGAATACCTTTAATATAGTCACTTTCGGGCTTGTTCATCCTGCCAAGAAACTGACGGGCGTATGACGATAGGCTCTCTACATAGCGGCGTTGTCCCTCCGCATAGAGTGTATCAAATGCCAAAGAGGATTTTCCTGAACCCGAAACACCTGTGATAACAATAAATTTATTTCGAGGAATTTCGACATCTATATTTTTAAGGTTGTTAACCCTTGCTCCTTTTATGAAAATATTTTTTTCTGCTGCCATAGTTCTAAAAAATGGATACAAAAATACGAAAAATTAAGCGCATATTTATACTCATTACAAACTTTGACATAAAAGGAAAAAGCCATCCTTTTTTAGAGAGTGGCTTTTTACAATATTGACAAACAGCTTTTTATTTTGTTATCTTGCTGAATGTATCAACTCGTATGGCTTTCTTGATATCGGCTTTGTCTATTTCCAGTTTTTCCGCAACCTTTTCTTTTACATCTTCCGAAGTGATAATATCAGTATTTTTGTAAGATAATGCTTGTAAGCTTTGCTCGTGCTTCAATGTTAGGATGTTATCTTTCAATGTGTATTTGCCTTCTATTTCTACCATTTCCTCGTTGACAGCTATCTTAGCTTTGAATGTGCTGTCGAGCTTAAATACATACACGTTATTTGCAACATCATTCATTTCTTTAATAGCAGCTACTACTTTTTCTTTTATCTCCGGCTTGGTGACTTCTACTTCAGCATCTGTTTTTGCATGTTTCCACGTCCCGGAAATCACAGCTACATCATTACCGTTGTCTTTGTCGTCATCGCTACACGACATAGCACCAAAACTAAAAATAGAAGCGCACAAAGCTAATCCTAGAATCTTTCTAAGTTTCATAATTTTTTCTTTATAATTAACAAATAATTTTTTACTCAAAGAGTGATATCAACCTCTAAAAAGAAACCTCCGGATTTGTTTCTTATAAAAAGATGATCGGGACACGCTTTTCGTTGCATAAGCGAATCCTTATAAAGCTTAAAAAAGGTTTAAGTTATGGAAATAGTGGGTGTAGTGTATTTATTATAAGCTAATTGTAAAAATTACTTAGGGTCATCTTTTTTCTTAAGTAATTCGTCTCTGAGCAATGATGCCAGTTCGTAGTCTTCTCCATCAATAGCATCTTTAAGAAGGCTCTCCAATTCTTCTTCGTTTAATAAAGAGTAATCTAATGCCAGATTATCTTTTTCGTTTTCCGACGCATTATCTTCCGACGTATTGTCATCAAATACAACCGCTTGTTCTTGCATAATAATTTCGGAGGTATATACCGGTGATTTGGTTCTTAAGGCAATGGCTATTGCATCCGATGTTCGCGATTCTATTTCTATTATTTCTGTTCCCTGGCGCAGTATCATTTTAGAGAAAAATACACCGTCTTCATATTTGTAAATATTCACCTCGAGCATTAGAATGCCAAGCTGTGCCAATAAAGTCTGAAAGAGATCATGTGTTAACGGACGAGGGGGTATTGACCCCTGTAGTTTGAAAGCGATAGATTGGGCTTCAGGTGTGCCTATAACGATCATTAAGCGGCGTAACCCATCTTCTTCAGCCAATACTAGTCCATACGTTCCGGATTGAGACTGGTTGAAAGAAAAGCCAAGCACAGATAGTTTTATTTTGTTTTCCATTTCTATTTCAAAATTATATATTTATTTCATTACTTTGATACAAAGCCTCGTTGTTTTAAAACATTTTACTTTCAGAATATCTCTAGATTCTATTTTTTTGAGATTTTCTTATGTTAATAGCAAAATTTATTATATTTTGCATTGATTTTGGTATATAACAAAATAATAAGACAATAACACAAATTAAGAGGTGCCCTATAAACTTATAAACTACACAAGGATGAGAAGACTATTTCTGATTCTTTTCTTCTTATTAGCAGTATCTACCGTCAATGCTTTTAGCATAGACAGTATATATGTGAAACACTACAACAGAGTGCACTACTTCTGCTCTGATTCTGTTTTCTATAAATTAGCTCATCATGGATTTATTAAAAGCGTGGATGACTTGTCGGATTATTACGAGGATATATTTAATTATCTTCCTTTAGACAGACAACTTCAGGAAATATCAAAGGTAAGACAAGATGCAAAGGTGTATAATTCATCAGAGTTGGATATAGAAGCAGACTATATGTATGCTTTAGTTTTACCCGTGGGTGAAAATAATGATATCTCTTACAAAATAGCCAAAATGGAGGAGGTTGTTAAAAAGGCAGAGAGACAAAACAATATAGTAATGAAAATTAGGGCAATGGAAGCCATATTTAATATATACTGGAAGTCTTCTTTATATGCTAAAGCCTTTGCTCAAACTTACGTTATAGACGAACAACTAAAAAATATCACCGGTGAAGAATATCCCGGAAGAGGGTATGCTTATTATCAAATAGGGAGGGCATATTACTTTTTTCGTAACTATGATAAAGCTATTCCATATCTGCGGCAAGCTTTAAAGCCTCCAAAATATTATTTCGATCGTTCCAATTTGTTGGCTCGAAATGCAATTGGCTCGTACTATAATTTGATTGGGAATACAGACTCGGCAGAGTATTATTTCAGATCGGCATATTTTAGTGTAGATAATGTAAAGCTGAAGCCGGTTATCGATGCAGTATCGCTTAGTAATATAGGAAAATGTTTGATTAGTAGAGGTAAGCCGGATGATGCAATCCCATATCTTCGTGCCGGACTAAACCGGATGCTCATGGATAATGATTATGAGCTGGCGTCTGATGTTAGTTTAGAATTAGCCAAAAGCTACCTTTTGAAGAATGATTTTAAAAAAACGAAGACCTTAATAGATTCTACTCAGCTTTTTATACGAAGAACCGAAAACACAGATCTTTATCAATCATTGTATCCTCTGATGTGTTGTTATTATTCCAAAGTGGGGAATAAAGAGCTGGCACTTGCTTTTTTTGATTCTACGCTGATGATTAATAAATATTTTCAGGATAAGTATAGTAGCCTGATACTTCTAAAGGCTGAACAAGACTTATATGAGACCAAGGCTCGGGTAATGAATGAGGATATGAAAGCCAAGGAAGATGCTTTTAAATACAAAATATTGTATGGAAGCATAATTATACTGATTATTTCGGTTGGACTTATCGTTTCTATCGTATTGTATCATAGAAATAGGATGGCATATAGAGCTCTGGTATATAAAAACCAAGAGTGGGCAAGCGAGATGTTGCCTTATGCTACTTATGAGTCTGCGGATGTATTAGAGGAAGAAGACAAATCAGAAGAAAAAGCGATAGAAGAGGAGCAACCTACACAAGAAGATGTTGCTTTGATGAAAGAAGTACATGAACTAGTTTCGAAAGAAAAGATTTTTAAAAATGCTGATTTGACTTTAGACTTAATGGCTAAACAAATGAGTATAAATAGAAATTATTTGTCGAAAGCAATTAACCAAACTACAGGGAAAAATTTTAATACCTATATCAACGAATACAGAGTAAAAGAAGCTATAAAGATTTTATCAAATGAAAAGTCTGATGTCATTTCTATTGATGCTATAGCCTTTGATGTCGGGTTTAATAACCGCACATCTTTTTATCAATCCTTTAAGAAAATAACGGGGCTTTCTCCCTCTGACTTTAGAAGTAATAAACCTACTGTATAAGCCTCTAAAGGTCTGTCTAATAATCTTATATTTGCTTATAAGTTGTTGTTTATTATGCATTTATGCATCTTGTGGTAAGGAATTATAAATATTAACCAATGTGTTGAATTTATAACTTACCTTTGATATTATTAAATTCCATAACAGAGGTCCCAACCTTCGTTAATTGAATTATTATTCTCAATTACACAACACACTTTACAAAACAAACTCAGTATGAGGGGCAAATCGAAAAAGATTTGCCCTTTCATTTTTTCAGAGTTTATATGAGGCATTATATATACATATGCTTGAGCTTCTTATGTAAATTCCCAACATACTTTGACTATTAGGATTATATGGCAAAATGTGAGGCAATCTGTAAATATTTATAAATAC
>NZ_JAIXHZ010000159.1:0-2140 GCF_043392705.1 Dysgonomonas sp. Shenzhen-Wh21 | reverse complement strand
TATTTTGGCGTAAGGGGTTAAACGTATTTTGGAAAAGAGGGTCAATTTAGACTGGCAAAAGGGGGCAATTAACACTGGATTTTCCACTACCCAAGAAGAAGGTATAATCACGCCGTGATATCTTTCAATGAGAGATTCTTCTTTTGTCAATAATATCTCTTTGAGCTTTTTATCTAAGCTCTCATCTGATAGTACGTGATATATTATTGTCTGATTCATACCTAAATGATATTTATATATTATTGCGTCTATTTTCTTAATTCTTTTATCTTTGTATTCGTATTGTTATATGATTACAATGCAAATATCAATATTAAAATTGATATATCAATAATACTACCAACAATTATCATTGATATTAACTTTAATTAACTATCTGCATGTTCAAACTAAAGGAGCTAAGGGCTGACAAGAAGCTTACACAAAAAGAAATGGCACAAATACTGGAATGTGGTCAACCTAATATTGTTGCTATTGAAAAGGAAGGAAAAGACTTGACGGATTATCAATTAGGTATATTGAATGAATTATATGGAGTGGATTATGTAAATTCATTCAATATAAAAGAAGAACGTGTCAATGAAAAATCGCGAGAGGAAACCCGACCTCGCATTCCATTAAATGCGGCAGCTGGATCTATATCAGTTGCGCTAGATGGTATTACAAATGAAGATTCGGAACAATTACCTTTCGTTTCAGCTTTTTCTAACTACAACTACACAATTCTTGTTAAAGGGGATAGTATGGAGCCTGAATTTATGTCAGGAGATGAATTGGCCTGTTTGCAATTAACTAACGGAAAAGCTAGATTCATTCAATGGGGAAGATATCATGTCCTTGATACCGCTCAAGGTGTAGTTGTAAAGCGCATATATGACAACGGAGAATATATTCTTTGCAAATCAGAAAATAAGGAACTGTACCCAGATTTTCAGATTCTAAAAGAGGATATCTATAATATAGGGTTAGTTATCGGAATGCTTAGGAGATATTAAATAAAATAAACAGAGGTCTACATGTGGACTGGTGAAGATCAAAAAGAATTAGACGATCTTAGAGAATATAATCGAAAAGAAGGCGAAATATTGTCTAAATGTTGTGACACAAATAATAGGGGTATTGCATTTGAAAAAGAAGGAAGGATAGAAGAAGCATTAAAGGTATATGAGGAAAATATATCCTTAAGGCAGCCTGCCCTCCATGCTTACTGGAGACTCATTAAACTATACAGGAAAATGAAGGATTATAAAAATGAGTCACGTGTCATAAAGATAGCTATTGATGTATTCATGAAAGAAAATGAGAGACGTGCTAATTTAGTTCTAGATGAACATCCAGAATGGGAAGATATAATTATGCAGGCAATGGAAACAAACGAAGAGGTTAGGCTTGATGATGGGCGATATGTTTTAAATCAATATAATGTCATAGAGTTCATCGATAGAGAGGTAAAAGTAAAATATTTGATAGAAAATAAAACTCAGAAATCATGCTAACATTATCATTTGGAAAATCCACCTCTCCCAAATTCCGCGATGCTGTAAAGCTTGCAGAGAAATTTACGTCATGTGTAAAAACGGACAATAGAACTTCTGTGTCATTGCCGGTTAAAGAAGTCTTTGAAAAGTGGGAATATTTCAATCAGTTGTTCTGGACCGTTGTAGATTGGAAGGAAACGACACTTACGTATGAAGATATGACTTATCATTCCCATACAGACAAGACTCGTATATTTTATGCACTTCAGAATGCTCATTGGAAGTGGATGAATTACATTGAAGATAGAGTATCGAAACTATATAATACTACTGTGGAAGAACTAGATTTGTCAAAAATAAACACTAAAAACATCGATGATGCAACGGCAGATCTTCTGATAGACCTTTATAGTATAAAAAAGCAATAGTTTTATAATGCGTTCCAAAATACGTTCCATGCATAAAAACAAAATAGGTGCAAATTTCTTATTTACACCTACTTAGAATAATAAAAATTAACATTACGTGCGCATGTGGCGTAATGGTAGCCGCGCTGTCTTCAGGTGGCAGTGACCTACGGTCGTGGGGGTTCGAGTCCCTTCATGCGCACGTAATGTTAATTTTTATTATTCTAAGTAGGTGTAAATAAGAAATTTGCACCT
>NZ_JAIXHZ010000158.1:0-3136 GCF_043392705.1 Dysgonomonas sp. Shenzhen-Wh21 | reverse complement strand
AAAAGGGATGCCATTGCGTATGGAATAAAAAAGGCATAAAAAAACCTTTATCCAATATTATTAAACAACAATAAATTAGACTCTGTAGCAAGCACCCTCTACATTACCAGAATTTGTGAGGATTTGAAACCTTTTTATGCCTTTTTTATTCCATACGCAATGGCATCCCTTTTGGTTAGTGGGTTGATACTGATTGTTAGTTTTTGGATCGAAAAATGGGTTGGCCTTACACTCTTGGTTTCATTGATTGTTATCCCAATGCAAATGATCATAATAGGCATAGGGGCTGAAGCTCTTCATAAAAAACATATTAATCTGTTTTTGAAATATTCAGCTGTATTTTATAATCGCCTTCAGACTATTGCGGAAATAGTTAATTTAGATAACTTCAGACCTCAATATAATTTCTTGTCAGAAAAAAGTAGGGAGTTAAATAAAGCTACAACTAACGTCATGCGAGTAGCTATTTTATCGTCAGCAGTATTAGAGCTATTCGTTACTATTTGTATTGCTGTCGTTGCAATCTATTTAGGAATGAGCCTCCTCGGTATTATGACAGGACCTAATTACGGAAAAGGTTACGACTTTCAGATTGCATTATTTTTACTAATGATGTCTCCTTATTTTTTCTTTTATCTACGAAAATTCGTGAGTGCCTACCATGACAGAAATAGAGCTGTGGCTGCAGCAAAATTATTAATACCAATATTAAATGAAGGCATCGACACAACTTCAATCAATATCGATCATCAGTTTAATGACTTAGCAATTAACAATTTGAATTTCGCTTATCCCGATTCACCGGTGAAAGTTCTACACAATATTAATGTACAATTTCCTTTAAAAGGACTGGTATTAATAAAGGGAATTTCGGGCTCAGGAAAATCGACCTTGCTTAAAATATGCTCCGGAAGCTTGTATGTACAGGACAATAGCATTTCTGTAAACGGAAAGGATACTAAGTATTCGCAAAAGTGGCTTAGGATGAATTCTTCATATATGAATCAGTTCCCGTTTATTTTTGACGAAACTTTGAGATATAATGTTTTCTTAAAAAATGAAATGAATAAATCACAAGAATACCCTGAGTTTTTAGATAAAATACTTGCTAAAAAGGACGATGGTTGGGAAACTAAACTAAGTCATAATGGCAAACAACTGTCAGGAGGAGAAAAACAATTAGTTACACTAGCCCGAATGATGTTGTATCCAAAACCAATAGCAATATTGGATGAGCCTACAGCCAATCTGGATCCCGATACAATCGAAATCATCATTCCGGAGATAATGAAATTAGCAGAAGACCGATTGATTATAGTCGCTTCTCATGAGAAAATGTTCGATAATGTAGCTGATACAATCGTAAACTTAAATTGGGGAGAGCAAATGAGTCATGAATAAATTTATAAGAGTATATATATTAAAGCCCTTAGCTGGAAAATGGTTGAGAGGAACATTTCTTCTAATATTGTGGACGATCTCTTTTATTGCCCTTCCTGCTATATCGGGATGGTTTTTGGCGATCTGTAGTGTGGTGTTTGTTACTACAAGTACTACTTTTTCGTATCTGGTACCATCTGCTATAATACGTTTAATGGCATTTTTCAGAACGGCTGCAAGATACTTTGAACGATTAGAAAACCACAAAGCTACACTAGACGCTCAGCAGAGCTTGCAATTGAGAATTTTTCAGTCCGTAGCCAGATTTCCCTATTTCAAAAAACAGGTAAATAATAATTCAACACTACTAGAGAACAGTACACATGGAATCGACCAGATATTGAATCACATTCTTTTGTGGCTTTTACCTTTTACGGCACTAATCATTTCACTCAGTATATATTTTTTCTTTCTTATTGTCTTTTCTCAAACGATTGCAATAGAATTTTTGATTTCATCAGCCATTCTTTTATTTATTATTCCTCAATTAATTTTCAGGAAAAACAGAAAACTCTATGAAGAACTAAAGATGTGCCGAGAAGATAACAATCAGGTTCTTATACAAAGCTTTAGAGGGAGAATAGAAATATCGAAATACAGTTTGGAAGAGAAAGTTATCGGACAATACGAACAACGGCTATTACGCCTCGAGCAATTGGAAGACAAGTTACAAACCAATTCATTCTGGTTGCAGCTAATTGCGGGACTCGGTTTTAGTTATATTGCATCGCTTTTACTATGGAGTTCATATGGTAATGGTATAGATGCACCTACAGCCATCGGGATATTTTTCGGTATTATGGCACAGGCCGAATTGGCAGAAATGCTATTTTCGGGAAAATCAGAAAAGAGTGCTGTTGCTCATCAAGTTGAAGATGTTGATAGAATTATCAAGGATGGGGAGAAACCTCTGAAAACTGTAATCGTACATTCAAGAATGGAGAGCCTAAGTCTTAAGAATGTGAGTGCAATGATCCCCGAGACATCTGTGACTACCTCAGAGGTGTCATTAGAAATAAAGAAAGGTGAATGGATTTCACTATTCGGAGAGACAGGAAAAGGAAAAACGACTTTATTAAACAGCCTTTTTTATCCTGAATATCGTAAAAGCGGATCGTTAGTATGGAATAACGATATTGAATTGTCTCATCTACCTGTCCCGGAATGTATTTATGTAACCCAAAAGGCTTATTTATTAACGGGAACATTGCGAGAAAACTTTGAAGGTAACCCGGATGAAGCGATTGAACAAGTATTAGATACAGTAGATCTTACTAGCTGGCGTTTATCGCTTCCCGATGGATTGGATAGCTGGTTGGGAGAGAATGGTGAAATTCTGAGTGGTGGGCAGCGGAAGAAATTGCTTCTGGCCCAGGCCTTGCTAAAAAGACCACAACTGTTAGTTGTAGATGAACCAACAGCGGGTATTAGTTCCGAAAATGCTATTACTATATTTCAGAACATAAAACGTGAATATCCCGACATTATAATTCTAATGGCGACTCACCTAAAAGATTTTGAATATGTATCAGATAAAATTGTAAGGATATAAACGCTCTTAGACAGTTATAAATATTTACTTAAGGTTTTTATTCTTTTTTTCAAGTTATATCCTGAGATCGCAACATCTGGCCTATCATTTTTTATTATATCTGCACCATAAAGACAATCCTAAAAATAAATATTTTTGTAATAT